>DATDNL010000219.1:0-2547 GCA_036518315.1 Flavisolibacter sp.
AACTTTTTTTGACATAATTGTTGTTTGAATGGTGAACAGGTACTTCTGTCTTCAAGGAGGTGGGGACTGTAAAAAGGATGAGTTCTAAAATTAGCGATTATCCCGGTTGCTACCGAACTCGTTTAATGGGCACTAACAAATGGGCGCCAGGGGTTGTTCACTTGAAGGTAAATTTCATTATTAGGGACAAGGCAGGTGGAGACAATGGCGGTTAGCAGGATAAGGATCTTGACGTCCGACCTGGGGTGTGTCACGAATCAAAGATGTGGATAGTTCTTTGAATGCTGAATAGAAGATGGTAGTAGGCCTACCGCATACGCTGTGCAGACAGAGTATGCAAACCACCTGAAGGTGCTGCAATCAAAAGTTGTGGTGCTGAACGTTCAGGTAAAGATGCTGTAGCAACAGCCTCAGGTGAGTGTAAAGAAGCTGAACAAAATTGAATCGCTGATGAAGTGTCGAAAGGACTCCTTGTTGGCAAAAGCGGAGGTATCCCCGATTGAAGCGACTACTGTAACGGATAGCTGCTTACTGGTTACAGGCCGACCGGCATTAAGGCGACAGGATCTTTACACAGGCTTTTATTCGGAACGTGAGAGGCTTTCCTTTTGATGTGCCACAAGCTTTGCGGAAATCTATTATGGAGACTGTTCATCAAGGGATTTACAGTTCATACTGCAACTCAATCTCGCCTAAGGTGAGAGAAGCAAAAGGAAGCGTCGGACGAAGTCATAGTAGCGGTGAGATTTCTGTAATGGAAAAGGAGCGAAGGACTTCGGTTATCCAGTCAATAGTATTTTAAAACAACCATTAATTAAACAATGGGAAGATTGTAAAAGAAAAATGACAAAATCATTGCCTATTAGTAAGCGGATGGTGTACAACAGCTATCTGAAAGTTATTGCAAAACAGGGAGGTGCAGGGATAGACAGGCAAAGTATTGATATGTTCAATGAGAACCTGTCTGGTAACCTGTACAAACTTTGGAATCGCATGACATCAGGTAGTTATTTTCCGCCACCGGTACGAACAGTGTTTATTCCAAAGAAGCAGGGCGGCACACGACCATTGGGAATACCGACAGTCAGCGACCGCATTGCTCAAGGTGTAGTAAAAGATCATTTAGAACCTGAGTTAGAAAAACATTTTCATCCAAGCTCATTTGGATACAGACCTGGAAGAAGTGCGCACGATGCACTACGACAATGCCAGGGTAACTGCGTCAGATACGCATGGGTGATTGATGTGGATATAAAGGGGTTCTTTGACAACATCAGCCATGATCTAATGATGCAGCTACTACAGCAGCATACGCAGGAAAAATGGGTACTTCTTTATGCAGAGCGATGGTTAAAAGCCGGTGTTGAGCAGCAAGATGGAAGTATAGCACCGAGAACCAAAGGCACACCGCAAGGCGGGGTAGCCAGTCCGTTGTTTGCCAATATCTATCTGCATCATGCTTTTGACAAATGGATGGATGAGCTGAATCCCGGCAATCCCTTTGAGAGGTATGCGGATGATATAGTCATTCATTGCAGCAGCAAAGAAGGAGCCGAACAATTATTGGAAAAGCTGAAAATCAGAATGCAACAGTATGGACTTGAGCTGCATCCTGAGAAAACCAAAATTGTCTACTGCCAGAATTATCTGCGAAAAGAAAAGCACGATAACAACAGTTTTACTTTTTTGAGTTACAGCTTTCAACCAAGAACAGTTCAAGACAAGTTCGGCAGAAGCAATCGGTTTTTGATGTTCAAAGCTGCTATCAGTCAGCAGGCTAAAACAAATATCAGAACCACACTCAGGGAAATACTGCGCACCAGATGGAGTGAAAGGTCATTAGAATGGTTTGCGGAGAGACTAAACCCGAAAATCAGAGGTTGGCTCAATTACTACACGAAGTTTAGCCGTTACGAGGTATACGACGTATTTTATTATTTGAATCAACGCATCCAAAAATGGATTGCAAACAAATACAAAATACGGGGAAGCCGGAAGGTCAGGGTGAAGTATCAAATGATACAAGCCGCACATCCGGAACTGTTTTATCATTGGCGGTTAGGAATAAAAAGATGATGGATAACAAGAGCCGTATGAGTTGAGAAACTCACGTACGGTTCTGTGAGAAGCATGGGCTGCAATGCCCTTGCTTACTCGACTCTTCACTGCGCGGGCATCTGTGCGAAGGGAGACCCCGGGATTTCCAGGGATAGGGCCTCATTAATGTGAACCATATGCCCATACTTCTTTATTCCCTTTTCATAGAACGAGGCACTCGAATGCTCGTAGTCTGTAAAGTCGGCTACTAAGTTCCACTTCTTACTCACGGGGTTGTGATGAATGTAATTAAGTTTTTGAACGATGAATTCTTCGCTATAACACTGCTTCGCATCAAAGCTGTCTTCAAAGACCTTATGTATTTGCCCCTTCTTTGCTTCACTTTTCTTGACATCGCCATGTAGCACATCAAGTAGTTCCTCGCGGCCACTTTCTTCCAGGCGTTTGATGATTTCGTATGCCATGAACCGTTTGCCATTGCCGACGATT
>DATDNL010000220.1:0-5943 GCA_036518315.1 Flavisolibacter sp.
CTGTTTTCTAATTCTCCTTCCCATTTGCTAACTACACTTGTTGCCAGCGCATTGCCAACAACATTAGTCATGGTACGGAACATGTCGCAAAAATGATCAATTGGTAAAATTAAGGCAACGCCTTCAGGTGGAATATTAAACATAGCACAGGTAGCCAACACCACTACGAGTGAAGCTCTCGGTACACCTGCGATGCCCTTACTCGTTAGCATCAGCACGAGCAACATCGTCAACTGTGTGCCTATCGGCAGGTGAACTCCGTAGGCCTGTGCAATGGCCAAACTCGCAAAGGTCATATACATCATGCTTCCGTCGAGGTTGAATGAATAGCCAAGCGGCAAGATAAAAGCTACAATCCTGTCGCGGCATCCAAATCGCTCCAACTCCTCTGTCAGTTTCGGAAAGACCGCCTCGCTGCTGGTGGTGGAAAACGCAACCAGCATCGGGCTGCCGATTCTTCGCATCAATTCTTTCATCCTTCCTTTTAGAATGAGGAAACCTGCGCCCAACAATACGATCCAAAGAATCGCGATTCCGAGCAAGAAGAAAGAATAGTACCTAAGGTAAAAATTGAAAATACTCAAACCTTTCGAAGCGACTACTGAAGCAATTGCTCCAAACACACCGATAGGCGCGAAGTTCATCACATAGTTCACCATTTTCAAGATTACATGCGAAGCAGCTTCCAGTGCCTTGATCAATGGCTTTGTATAATCGCCCAGCGAAGCACTCGCTACACCAAAGAACACCGAGAAGACCACCAACTGCAGCATCTCGTTATTCGCCATTGCCTCAACAAAGCTTTTGGGAATTACGTGTTCAACGAAGTTCTGTAGCGAGAAGGACTTCTGGTTTCCGGCCAGGTCTTTTAGTCCTGCCGTGTCAGCGTGCGAAAGATCAATATATTGCCCCGGCTTGAAATAGTTCACCAGCACCAAACCAATCAGCAGGGATGTAAGTGATGCGGTAACAAACCAAAGTATTGCCTTGCCGCCAACTCTTCCCACTGTCTTCATATCGCCCAATTTGGCAATCCCCACGACCAATGTGGTAAATACCAGCGGCGCAATGATCATCTGCACAAGGCGAATGAAGATGTTACTGAGTAGCTTTATGTTGGTTGAAAAGCTGGCTATCAAGGAGGGCGATCCATTTTGATTGATCAACCAACCGGCGAGAACGCCAACAGCCATCGCAATCAAAATGTATAAAGTCAGCCTGTTTGTTTTTCCCATATCAATTAACAAGTCCGAAAGGCGTAAAAATAAACATCAAAGAAATGCTTTTTAGTTAAAACCCTGTCTGGCGGCATAAAACAAGTTGATTGCTATTTGGAATAATGTTTTATTTTACGACCCAAACGACTTTCTAAAATTCACTTATGAGTTTATTTGTCAAGAAACCACTCGACCAGGTATTGGCCCAGGCGGCCGATAGCGAAAAGGGTCTGAAACGAACCCTCGGTGCCGCCAACCTGGTAGCTCTTGGTATCGGTGCCATTATCGGTGCGGGTCTCTTTGTTCGTACAGCGGCTGCAGCCGGTGAAGCTGCAGGTCCGGCGGTGATTGTTTCCTTTATTGTGGCTGCGATAGGCTGTGCCTTTGCGGGCTTGTGCTATGCTGAATTTGCATCGATGATCCCAATTGCCGGTAGTGCTTATGCTTACTCGTATGTTACCATGGGTGAATTGGTGGCATGGGTTATCGGTTGGGCCTTAATTATGGAATATGCTCTGGGTGCTGCAACGGTTTCTATTGCGTGGAGTGAATATTTAAACAAGCTTTTGGGAGGGGGCGTTCCATATGAATGGTGCCACTCGCCGTTTGAAAGTTTCACCGATGCGGCGGGAGTCAATCACCACGGTATTATAAATATTCCCGCGTTGGTGATCCTATTGATATTAACGCTGTTGCTAATAAAAGGAACGCAGGAAAGTGCTTTTGTGAATGCGATCATCGTGTTCATTAAAGTGGCCATCGTTATTTTATTCATCGCGATTGGTTGGAGATTCGTTAACCCCGCTAACCACACTCCTTTCATGATACCTGCAAACACACCTCCCGTGGTGGATAGTGCAGGTAAAGAATTGGTGAACTATTCAGGCTTTTTCAAACATGGGATGGGAGGAGTTCTTGGTGGTGCTGCTATTGTGTTCTTTGCCTTTATTGGTTTTGATGCGGTAAGTACGGCCGCCCAGGAAGCCAAGAATCCAAAACGGGATATGCCCATTGGAATCCTCGGATCATTGGTGGTATGTACCATTCTTTACATCTTGTTTGGTTATGTACTGACAGGAGTTGCCCCATGGAAAGATTTCGTTGATCCGGCTAAAGGAAGAGAAGCTTCTGTAGCTTATGCCATCTCACAATACATGCACGGTTATGGTTGGCTCTCCACTGCGGTTACAGTCGCGATCCTTGCAGGCTTTTCATCAGTGATACTGGTGATGCTCATGGGACAAAGCCGTATCTTCTATACGATGAGTAACGACGGTTTGATCCCGAAGGCATTTTCAGACGTGCATCCTAAGTTCCGCACCCCGTATAAAGCAAACCTGATCCTGTTTGTGTTTGTTGGCATTTTCGCCGGCTTCGTACCGGGCAGTGTAGCAGGCGACCTTACCAGCTTTGGAACCCTGTTTGCATTTGTACTGGTAAGTATTGGTGTTTGGATACTTCGAGTGAAAGCACCCAACCTAAACAGGCCGTTCAGGACGCCGGCAGCACCCGTCGTTAGTACATTAGGTGCCATTATTTGCGCGGGAATGATCGTAGCAATTGACATAAGGACTTTGAAAGTAGCTTTCGCCTGGATGCTCGTTGGCCTGTTGGTTTACTTCTTTTACAGCCGTAAACATAGTAAGCTCAGGGCACCCGGTGAGATTCTGCCTCACGCCTCTGATTTTGAGTCAAGGCGAGACGGAGTTAATCCTCTTAAATAACTGCTAACCCCGCCCTTGCGGGGTTTTTTCTTGCCTCTTAAATAGTACATTTGCGGCGCTCTGAAGATGGTTCGGTTCTTAACAAATGAGTCACCGCGAATCAGGGACCAGGCATCAGACTTAGGAAACTCAAAACTCTAAACTCGAAATTGTTCTATGGGTCGCATATTTGAAGTTAGAAAAGCCACCATGTTTGCCCGCTGGGACAGGATGGCAAAACAATTTACCCGTGTTGGAAAAGAGATCGCTATTGCCGTAAAAGCCGGTGGTCCTGATCCCAATACCAATCCAGCCCTTCGTCGTTGCATGCAGAATGCAAAGGCGGTCAATATGCCGAAGGATCGTGTGGAAGCTGCCATTAAAAGGGCGATGGGTAAAGAAATGGAGAACTACGAGGAGATCCTATACGAAGGTTTTGGACCTCATGGGGTAGCTATCCTCGTTGAAACGGCCACTGATAATCACGTTCGCACTGTTGCCAATGTGAAAGCAACCTTCAACAAAGGCGGAGGTACGCTGGGTAATAGCGGCAGCGTAAGTTTCCAATTCAAGAAAATGGGTGTATTCAAGCTGAAGCCTGCCGGTGTCAATGTTGAGGAACTTGAGTTCGAATTGATTGATCATGGGCTTGAGGAAATGGGCGAAAGTACAGGCGAGAACGGAGAAGAAGTACTGGTGCTCCGATGCGCTTTCAACGACTTCGGAAATATGCAAAAGGCACTCGAAGAAAAAGGAATTACTCCCCTAAGTGCGGAAGTAGAGTGGATACCCACCACCACGGTAGAACTGTCCGAAGAACAAGCCCAGGACGTTCTAAAGCTGGTCGACAAACTCGAGCAGGACGAAGACGTTCAAAAGGTGTTTCACAATCTGCAATAACGTTTACCTCGAACTAACGGTTTAATACCTTACTAAATCATTAAACGCATACCACCAGGTGTGCGTTTTTTTATTTGAAGCACTTTCCAATTCAATGAAGACTCGGCACTCCGATTACCTCGCCCCACGCTCGTTAAACTCTGTACCTAACTAACTCCAGGATTCAGACAAGTGTATCTAAAACGTAGTATGTTCCGCATATGCTCCGTATTTGCCTCATATATGTCCCATACCTTTAAAGATATGGGACATATATGGGACGTATATGGGACATATATGGGACATACCAACCTTTGAGGGCCAGTTTTCCATGCCCGGATGAGAGAAAGCTGACTGACTGTTACCAGTCTTTTTACACATTCTCGAAGGAGTACTACCCTCCCAGTACCTTTGGGTAGTGAATGAAAACCCTATTATCCTTTTTGACGGCGTGTGCAATTTCTGCAATGGATCGGTCAACCTTGTGTTGAAGTATGACAAAAGCGGGATCTTCAGGTTCGCAGCACTGCAGTCGGAGGCGGGGCAAAAGCTGTTGCAGCGGTACGATTTACCATCAGCGGAGTTTGATTCGTTCGTACTGATCGACAATGGAAAGGTGTATAAAAAGTCTGAAGCCGCATTAAGGGTGATGAACAAACTACCCTGGTATTGGAAAGAATTACAAATCCTGCGCATTATCCCGACACCGTTCCGGGATGCCATCTACGATTTCATTGCCCGTAACCGGTACAAATGGTTTGGAAAGAAAGATCAATGCATGATACCAACGCCCGAGATGAGAAGCAGGTTCCTTGTCTGAACTGGGATTGACGGGATGAAAAGTTATCATTCCGGGAACTCAGATACGAATAACTAATTTCTTTCCCACTAATTCTCATAATCCACCCGAATCAAGGTTCAGACTTCCTTCCATATACAACACGCACTTCCCGCTCATCAGGACCCTGTCCCCTTCGAGTTCGCAATGAAGGTCGCCGCCCCGTGCGGATAATTGCTTGCAGAATAACTTCGTTTTGCCTAGTTTTTCCGTCCAGTAAGGAACAATATTGCAATGAGCTGAACCTGTTACGGGGTCTTCTGGAATAGCGGCACCGGGATAGAAGCACCTGGAAACTACGTCTGCAGAATGACCTTTTGCAGTCACGATCACTCCTATTGTATCCAGTTCTTTCATCAAGGTGAAGTCGGGTTCTATATTCAGCACTGCTTCTTCATTTGGCAATACAACGAAATAGTCTCTTGACTTCAATACTTCAACAGCCGTGGAGATATTCAGACTTTTAAACAATTGCGCAGGTGTGCCTGTTGCTTTCGGTACACGGACCGGGAAGTCTAGAGTATAGATACCATCTTTTGCCATGGCACGCAATGATCCTGCCTTCTGGGTAGTGAAGTTGATCTCGGCCAAATGTGGCTCAACGAAGTTCTTGATGATGTAAGCGGAGGCCAGTGTGGCATGCCCGCACAAATCAATTTCATACTCAGGGGTAAACCACCGGATGTGAAAACCAGTATCCGTTTTTACAAAGAATGCCGTCTCACTTAAATTATTCTCCATCGCAATCTTCTGCATCAAATCGTCGTCAAGCCAATCTTCTAATGGGATCACTGCGGCGGGATTTCCCTGGAATACTTTTTCTGCAAACGCATCAACCTGGTAAATTGTCAACTTCATAAAACAAAAATAGCAAGTAGAAGCTAACCCCTACTTGCCATTTGTCACAATTGGACTAATGCTATTTCTTCTTTAAGACAATCTTGCTTTGGCTGAATTTATAGGCGGGTTCAAGAAAGGCAATGTAATTGGGCCATGCTTCCTTCTTGTCAAAGCTCTTCTTGTAAAGTTTTCTCGTAGTGATAAGCAGCTTGTCTCCATCAACTTTAGCGGTGCTGACAAACGAACCGCTTTCATTGTCAACACTTGTATTAAGGTCTTGAATACCATCGACAGAAAAGCCGGTAGGGATATTCACCGTGATTGTATTTTCAATGGTCCTGGCGAAAGGCACCCATATATCGGTTTGACGGGTTTTCATTTCATTGGAGTCGAGCTTAATTTGATCGCCAATCATCTTCCCGATATCAACCAGGTAGTTTTTACCTGCCTTACTGATCAACTTTTT
>DATDNL010000221.1:0-5228 GCA_036518315.1 Flavisolibacter sp.
GGCCAGGAACGTGATCCCCTCTCGTTGCCTACCGAGAATGAATGCTCATCGAAATGCATAATGAAATGATCCTTGAAGGTCGCTGCCCTCCGATAGACCATGCCCGGCAGTATGAACCAAAAGCTGATCATTAATGAAAACCAAAGGAACGAACCAACTATAAAAGCGAGAGGTAGAATCTTCTTAAAGTAAAATAAGGCGGCGGAGCCCAATGCGAACACGTTCACTAAAATGATCATCAACCTTATTTCTTTCTTACTTAGGAAATGGTATCTCAATGCCTGCAGAACCTGGCCCTTGTCGTAAGTAAACTGGATCGTCATGAATTCAACTCGTTTTCTTTGTAAAGATAGAGAGGTGACTTCCATTCGGCCCAGGAAAATAGGCAACAAAAAAGTCCCGCAGTATCGCAGGACTTTGTTCCTTTTTAGAAAATAAGTTATTTGTTCATCATTTGTTTTGCCTCGATGCTAAGTGTAGCATGGGGCACTGCACGCAGACGGGCTTTGTCAATCAGTTTACCGGTAACACGACAAATGCCATAGGTTTTGTTCTCAATTCTCATCATGGCTTTTTCCAAATGGTCGATAAACGTAATTTGGCGGCTGGCCATTTGGCTTAACTGCTCCCTTTCCATGCTCATGCTTCCATCTTCCATGGTCATATAGCGACCATCTTCCATATCACCTTCGTCTTTTCGTGTGATCAAGCCCTGTAGATAGGCAAGTTCTTTCTTCGCAGTCTCTAATTTTCTAAGGATTAGGTCTTTAAATTCGGCTAGCTCTGCATCTGAATACCTCATAGAAGGGCCGGTTTGTGTTTGTTGTGGTGAATCTAATACTGATTTCGTGAAATCCGGGTTGTACTTCACCGCTTTTGTTGTTGAAGTTTTAGGGATCACGATCTTCTTGGGCGGCTCGTTTTTGGGAACCGTTTTTACTAAAGGCTTAATAGCCGGCTTCACCTCGTGGTGAGTGGGCGCGGCAACTGCTGTTTTCTTGACGGGCTGAACTATTTCTTTCCCTTTCACCGGTACGGACTTTTTGGCGGGCAGGGAGGGTTTTTTAGCTACAGAAACAGGTTTACTGACGGGCTTGGCTTGCTTTGCTACCTTTTTGGGAGCTGCTGCCTTAACTGCCTTTTTTGCTGGTGCAGCCTTCTTAGGGGCGATTTTTTTAGCTGCCGGCTTTGCAGCTTTTTTAGCAGCTGGCTTCTTCGCCGCGGCTTTCCCACCTGTTGGACGGGTAGGTTTTGCAGATTTGGCCGCTTTTGCAGCCTTTTTGGGTAATTGCTTCTTTGTAGCCATACAATTGTTAGCCCTTTTTTAAGACGATGACCTTCAACGGGTTATCATTAACCTCTATTTCAGTGCCCTCATCAATTTGAGTAGTTAACTCCAGCTTGTCTGCCAGAATTTCGGCGCAAATATAGTCATTAAACCTAGCCAATGATTGTCTGATACCATTATTGGCAGCGACTTTAACGTCAATTCTGTCAGTAACATCGAAACCGCTTTCCTTCCTTATTTTCTGGATGCGATTAACAAACTCGCGGGCATCGCCTTCCTGGATCAATTCAGGAGTTATATTAATATCTAATGCAACCGTTAGCGGACCTTTCGACGCTACCGTCCAGCCTGGTATGTCTTCGCTGCTGATCTCGACATCACTTAGACTAAGCTCAACGGACTCATCGCCAATAGGGATTGAATATCTGCCTTCTTTTTCAAATAAAGAAATTTCATGCTGGGAAAAATTAGAAAGAGCCTGGCTAACGGCTTTCATCTTTGCTCCGAGCTTTTTTCCCAAGGCCTGGAAATTCGGCTTGATCTTCTTTTTTATGAACCCTTCTGTGTCGGCGAGGTATTCCATGTCCTTCACATTGACTTCAGCCTTGATGAGGTCTTCTACTTTTTGCAATTGTTGTTCCATGGATGGGTCAAGGACCGGGATCAGAACCTTTTGCAAGGGCTGACGAACCTTGATATTGGCTTTCTTGCGAAGAGACAAGACTAATGAGGAAGCGTCCTGGGCCAACTGCATTCTTTGTTCAAGATCGGTATCGGTCAACTCTTCCTTTGCTTTCGGGAAGAGAACGTGATGAACAGAAACCTCTTTGAATCTTCCGGCTACAGAGTTCAGATTCACAAAGATCTCGTCGCTAAAGAAAGGTGAGATGGGCGCCATTAAGCGAACCACGGTTTCGATGCACTCATATAAGGTTTGGTAGGCTGCAATTTTGTCCTGCTCATACTCGCCTTTCCAGAAGCGGCGGCGGCACAGGCGAACATACCAGTTGCTAAGATGCTCATCCACAAAGTCTTCTATCAAACGTCCCGCTTGTGTAGGCTCATAGTCATCAAAAGCAGCTGAGCAGTTCTTGACGAGCGTCTGCAAGGAGGATAAGATCCACCTGTCTATTTCCGGTCTTTGCTCTACAGGGATGTAGTCTTCTTTGAAAGCAAAGCCATCGACGTTGGCGTAGAGAGCAAAGAACTGGTAAGTATTGTACAAGGTGCCGAAGAATTTGCGCTGAACTTCTTTTACACCTTCGATATCAAATTTGAGATTATCCCAGGGCGAGGCGTTGGTGATCATGTACCAACGTGTTGCATCCGCTCCGAATTTGGCGATCGTTTCGAAAGGATCAACTGCATTGCCCAAACGCTTACTCATTTTGTTGCCGTTCTTGTCGAGCACCAGGCCGTTGGAGACGCAAGTCTTATACGCCACAGAATCAAACAACATCACTGCTAATGCGTGAAGTGTGTAGAACCAACCGCGCGTCTGGTCAACACCCTCTGCGATGAAGTCAGCAGGGAAGTTCTGTTTGAACTTCTCCTTGTTCTCGAAGGGAAAATGCCACTGCGCATAAGGCATGGCGCCACTGTCAAACCAAACGTCTATGAGATCCGGCTCGCGGCGCATCGGCTTACCCGAATCTGAGACGAGTATCACCTCATCCACAAAAGGTTTGTGCAAATCCAGGATTCCATCATGCAGGTAATGTGTATTCACATCTCCGCCTAACACCTGGCTGGCCTTCCTGATCTCGGCATTCAATTCGTCTATGGAGCCGATACATTTCTCCTCGGTTCCATCCTCCGTTCGCCAAACAGGTAAGGGTGTTCCCCAGAAGCGGCTGCGGCTCAGGTTCCAGTCCACCATGTTCTCCAACCAGTTTCCGAAACGGCCAGTACCTGTAGATTCAGGTTTCCAATTGATCGTCTTATTCAGCTCTACCATCCTTTCCCTTAAGGCAGTCGTTTTAATGAACCATGCATCAAGAGGGTAATAAACTACCGGCTTATCTGTTCGCCAGCAGTGGGGATAGCTGTGCTCATATTTCTCAACTTTGAAAGCCCTGTTCTCTTTCTTGAGCTTTACGGAGATGTCGACGTTCACGTCAACATAACCTTCTTCGTCTTTGTAGTCCTTTATATAGCGACCGGAGAATTCTCCGAGGCCATTGACAAACTTACCTTCCCTGTCCACGAGTGTAAGTATCCCGATGTTGTATTTCTTACCTACCTTGAAGTCATCTGCTCCAAAGGCGGGAGCCGTATGCACAATCCCTGTTCCGTCTTCTGTAGTTACAAAGTCTCCTATCAGAATCTTAAACGGGTTGGCATCAGGAGTGACCGCCCTTATTGCTTCAACTGAATTGGCCTCATAAGGTAGCAATTGTTCATACTGAAGTCCTTCGAGGTTTTTTCCTTTAAAGGTTCCGACAACTTTGAATGGCAGGTTCTTCTTCTTTACATAATAGTCCTCGAATCTTTTTCTTTCGACGTCACTCTTCAGCACCTCGTTCAGTTTGGAAGCATTTGCCTTATCCAGCCATGCGATTGTGGCCTCATAAATGTGCTCACCCGCATCTCCTTCATCCCTGAACTCTTCTTCAAAATATTTGTGAACGAGTGTCTTTGCCAGTATAACCACGATCGGTTTTAATGTGTAGGGATTCACAGTTCTCACCAACACGTAATCGATGTTGGGCCCTACCGTAAGCCCAAGGTTGGAAGGAAGGGTCCAGGGAGTTGTCGTCCAAGCGAGATAGTAGAGTTCATCGTTTCCGGCAGCATCAAATAAGAACTTGGAGGCGTTGTTCTTTACGGCTTTAAACATGGCGATGGCACTGGTATCCTTCACATTGCGATAAGTGCCTGGCTGGTTCAACTCGTGGGAGCTTAAACCGGTACCAGCCGCCGGCGAATATGGCTGTATGGAAACGCTTTTGTATAGTAAACCTTTGTTGTAAAGTTCCTTCAGGCACCACCAAAGTGTTTCAATATAATCGTTGGTGAAGGTGATATATGGATCGCCAAGGTCGACCCAATAACCCATCTTTTGAGTAAGGTCGTCCCATTGTCCTTTGTAACGAAGAACCGCTTCACGGCACTTTTGATTGTACTCGGCAACCGAGATCTTTTTGCCAATATCTTCCTTAGTAATACCAAGCTCCTTTTCAACACCCAATTCTATCGGAAGACCATGGGTGTCCCATCCGCCTTTACGCTCCACCTTGAAGCCCTGCATGGTCTTGTAACGGCAAACAAGGTCCTTCAAGGCCCTTGCCATTACGTGGTGAATGCCGGGCATGCCATTGGCACTGGGGGGGCCCTCATAAAACACGAAAGGTTGTGCTCCCTCTCTTATTTGGATACTCTTTTCAAAGGCATTTTCCCTTTCCCAGCGTTCGAGGATCTCTTTTTCAATGGCGGGAAGATTCAGATGCTTAAACTCTTTATACCGATTGGCCATAATGGGCTCCTAGCTTATTAAAAAATGGCTGCGAAGTTACGGAAAAAGGGAGGAGGGAAGAGAGGGTTTCGGGTTTGGCATTTGGGATTGGCGCTTCTTTTGTTCGAGGCTCAAGGTTTTATGTTCGAGGTTCCTGCATTGCTATTTAACGTGCGCCAATATTCACCTTGTGCTTCGTTGTCCTATGAGAACTCGCGTGGAAGATGATGCAGGCGTCAAAGGCGATTGGGTTCGTAAGGATTATTGAATGCTTTTCACACTACTTGTGTTTTACCAGTAAGCCGCGAGGGTAAATAGAAAATAGTATAGGCGGTTAAAATCTCAGTTTGTTTTAATGTAACTTCAACGACCTAACGAAATATGCTTACTGTGACCCTGCTTCAAAAGAACACTGGTGCCCCATTCAGAAGCGGGCTCCACCATTATGCTTTAAGTTTCCTGTTTTTATTCTTTTTATCTCCGTTT
>DATDNL010000222.1:0-4041 GCA_036518315.1 Flavisolibacter sp.
TATGGGATGGCCTTCGACTTCTTCAATATATCGGGCTCCCTCTTTGTCGAAACAACTACTGATTATACAATTCGTTCCAGTGCGCAGGGTTTATTTATGATGATGACCAATGGGGTAGGAGCTTTCTTCGGAAGTAAGATCAGCGGCTGGGTTATTGACAAATATTATGTTCACCCCGATGGAATTCGTGACTGGCATGGGACCTGGTTGACATTCGCCATTTATGCTCTTATTGTAGCAGTACTGTTCACGATACTCTTCAAGCACAAACACGAACCGGTTGAAGGGCAGATAGCCGCGGCCGAAACCGATACTCAAATCCCTACAAATTGATAAAAAAAATCCCGATAGCATCTATCGGGATTTTTGTTAAGACAATCTCTTATTAGCTCAAATGAGACTCAATCTTCTTTACAAAGTTTCCTTTGGGTTGAGCGCCAACGAGTTTATCAACCACCTGGCCGTTCTTAATGAATAAGATAGCAGGAATAGATGTAATCCCATAATTCATGCTGACCTGGGGGTTTTCGTCAACGTTCACCTTGCCAACGTTCACCTTGCCCGCATATTCTTTAGACAATTCTTCAATGACCGGCCCGATTGCACGGCAGGGACCGCACCACTCAGCCCAAAAGTCAACAACGGTTAATTTATCTGAACTTAATACTTCAGTTTGAAAGTTTGAATCTGTGAATGATTGTGCCATATTTATGTTTTTTATATATCCTGTTTAGCGAATGAGCTGCAAATTTAACTCCAACTCAAATGACATGAATGCCTGTCAGTAAAGTTCTGCCAATGACGGTTAAACCGCTGTCACTTGCACGTCAATTTCCGGTTTGTTTTCTAAAAAATGAATTAAATCTGCATTCATTTCGAAGCCTCCATCTAACGTAACCAAATTCGCTTTTAGATTATTCTTTGGTTCTGAGACAATTACGCGAAGGCTGGAATTACCGGGGTATTGTCTCATGTTATCCGCCAAAAAGTCAACTGTATCTTTTTGCAGGTTCCTCACATCCATTTCCAACTGGAGCTGTTTCGTTAACTGTCTCTTCACATTTTCGGCCAACGCAATGGTCGCCAGTTTGAATTCGTATTCTGATTTGGCAAACCGTTGTTTGAAAGACCCTGTTATAAATATGGCCTGTCCCTGCTGCAGGTAATTATTATAGCGTACATAGTCATCCCCGAATAACACGATCTCCGTTTTGCCGGTGTAATCCTCAAGCGTGAAGGATCCAAACTTATTCCCCTGGCGTGATATACGATGATTGGCAACAGAAACGAGCGCCAACAGCTTATAGGTCTTACCTGCCGAGGCCAGCACTTGTGACTCCTTTACTTCGTTGAACTCCTGGACGGTAGTGATGCCATAGTTCTTAATCTCGAACTTATAGTGGTCCAAAGGATGGCCACTTAGATAAATTCCCGTCACCTCTTTCTCCTTGTCGAGTTGTTCGGTCAGCGACCACGGTGGACAATTAGGAATGTGTGGCGGCTTCACGTCTAAAACAGCCGGCAGGTCTCCAAACAAGGTATTGCTTGAATTGACGGCCTGTGCCTGTACGATGGCTGCGAACTTTGTCATCTTCTCAAGCCCTGTTTGTGTTTCACCTTCCGGTACACAGAAGTATTGGGCTCTGTGTAACTGCGGAAACTCGTCAAATGCGCCCGCATAAACAAGACTTTCTAAGGTTCTTTTGTTGACCGTACGTTGGTTCACCCGCTTGATGAAGTCGAATGGATCTTTATACCGCCCTTCGCTTTTTCGTTCAGCTATAATGTTTTCAATCGCTGCCTCACCAACGCCCTTCAAGCCACCAAGACCAAAACGAATTTCGCCAGCTTCGTTAACGGCAAAGCCTTTTTGCGACTCATTGATACTTGGTCCAAGAACCTTAATGCCCATTCGTTTACACTCCTCCATATAGAACGTGAGTTTCTCGATGGCGCCTGCATGGTTCAACACGGCCGACATGTATTCAGCAGGATAGTGTGCCTTTAAGTAAGCTGTTTGATAGGCTACATAGGCGTAACAGGTAGAGTGCGATTTATTAAATGTGTACTGGGCGAATGCTTCCCAGTCCGTCCAGACCTTTTCGAGAACCCTCGCCGGGTGACCTTTTGCTGAAGCACCTTGAATGAACTTGCCCTTCATCTTGTCCAGCGTCTTCCGGTCCTTCTTACCCATCGCCTTACGAAGAACGTCTGCATCGCCTTTACTGAAACCGGCAAGCTTTTGAGAAAGCAACATCACCTGCTCCTGGTAGACTGTGATACCATATGTCTCCTGGAGGTATTCTTCCATTTCAGGCACGTCGTAGGTGATCTCTTCCAGTCCATGCTTACGATCTACATAGCGGGGGATGTAAGCCATTGGCCCCGGTCGATACAGCGCGTTCATGGCAATGAGATCGGCAAACTGGTCAGGCTTTAATTCCTTCAGATACTTCTGCATGCCCGGACTTTCGAACTGGAACGTCGCGATCGTGTCACCACGTTGATAGAGTTCGTAAGTCTTTACATCGTCAAGCGGAATATTATCAATTTCAATGTCAACCCCGTGGTTTTGCCTGATCAGATCCAGCGCATCTTTAATGATGGTCAGTGTCTTCAAACCAAGGAAGTCCATCTTGATTACGCCACTGTCTTCAATTACACTTCCTTCGATCTGTGTAATGCAAAGGTTCGTATCCTTTGAAGTGAATACGGGAATGAGTTCTGTAAGATCCTTCGGCGCAATGATAATACCCGCCGCATGGATACCCGTATTACGAACCGAACCCTCGAGCCGCTCGGCAATATGAAGTACATCGGTTGTTGGCCCCTTCCCGTTATAAACCTCGCGAAGCTTCTTTACATTTTCAATATCATCACTGCTGTATTCTTCGTCAAGAGGTTTATCACCTTCTTTTGCAGTGAGCGGTGCGTGAAGCACACGATACAACTTAGTCCCCGGTTTTTCAGGAACCAGTTTCGCCAGGGCATTTGATTCGGGTAATGGAACATCCATCACTCGCGCAACGTCCTTGATGCTCATCTTGGCTGCCATGGTACCATAGGTCACAATTTGGGCAACCTGATTCTTACCATATTTGTCAACTACGTAGTCAATGACTTTCTGACGGCCAACATCGTCGAAGTCCGTATCAATATCGGGCATTGACTTACGATCAGGATTCAGGAACCTTTCAAAAAGCAGGTTATACTTGATCGGGTCGATATTGGTAATGCCAATGCAATAAGCCACTACGCTACCCGCTGCCGATCCACGGCCAGGTCCTACAAACACACCTAATTCTCTTCCCGCCTTAATAAAGTCAGAAACGATCAGGAAGTAACCGGCAAAGCCCATCGTCTTAATGGTGAACAATTCGAAGTCGATCCGTTCACGGGTGCTTTCGGAGATTTCATGATAGCGGTTCTTAGCACCTTCGTAGGTAATATGTTTCAGGAATTCCCATTGGTCCAGGTTGGCATCGCCATGTATCTGGAACTCCTTGGGAATCGGGAACGCAGGAAGTAGAATATCTCTTTTAAGGTTCAACAATTGAACCTTGTCGACAATTTCATTAGTGTTGTCAATCGCTTCAGGCAGATCCTTAAAGCGGTCCGACATCTCAGCCGTCTTCTTGAAATAGAACTGGTCATTAGGGAAGGCGAAGCGCTTGTCCTTAATGTTCACATCATCATCCGAAAACTCTCGAAGTGCTGGGGTGGTGATCTTTTCGCCGGTATTGATACAAAGCAGGATGTCGTGGGCATTGAAATCTTCAATGTCGGTATAGTGAGAATCGTTCGAAGCAATGATCCGTACATTGTGTTTTTGGGCGAATTTGATCAGAACATTATTGACCCGGTCCTGTTCGGCCATTCCATGCCGCTGGAATTCGACGTAGTAGTCATCGCCAAAGAGGTCGAGCCACCACTTGAACTCCTTTTCAGCTTCCTCTTCTTTGCCCTTAAGGATGGCCTGTGGCACCATGGCACCCAGGCAACAGGTGGTAGCTATCAGGCCCTCGTGGTATTTTTCGATCA
>DATDNL010000223.1:0-2905 GCA_036518315.1 Flavisolibacter sp.
GCTTAGGATGCCGCAGTTGTACATGGCATTTTTACTAACGCTTATCATCATCAGTCCGATATTGTTCTGGAACATTGATTACAACTTTGTCACTTTTCGCTTTCATAGTAAGAGGGTTGATATTAACAGGATGATACCTCACGCCAGGTGGTTTTTGAAAGAACTGGGAAGCCAAATAGGGTTCAATAACCCGGTCAACTTTTTAGTTATTTTTTCCGGCTTAATTGCTTTCTACCGAAAACGGGTAGCGTATCAACCTGCACTTGCCATCTTCAACTTTGCCGGTTTGCCGCTTGCTTTTTTGCTACTGTTCATTTCTTTGTTCAGGAATGTGACGCTTCCTCATTGGAGCGGTCCAGCCTATGTAACACTTATGCCCTTAGGCGCGGTATGGCTGGTAGATCGCTCCCAAAAGGCTTTCCCGGCTATTCTTAAGTGGGGAACCGTTGCATTCATTCTCGCTTACCTGGCCTATAGTGCACTCGTGAATTTTTATCCGGGTACCTACGGTTCGCATAATCAAAACGATTATGGCCGCGGCGATATCACACTTGATATGTATGGCTGGAGACAGGCTTCAATGCAATTCGATTCCTTGTACAAAGACGACATTGCAAACAAGAAGATGCCCGCCAACGCAGCGATGGTGACTACACACTGGTGGGGTGCCCACGTAGAGTATTATTTCGCAAGGCCCCCAGGCTTGAAGATGATCGGTGTCGGTAAGCCCGTTCATTTGAACGAATACCTCTGGACAAACAAATGGAGGCAATCGCAAACTAATCTCGACAGCGCTTATTGCATCATCCCTGCAGACGACAGGTACTATCTGCCTTCTGATTTCTTTCAAACAAATGAATTGGCATTGACAATCGATGTGAACCGGGGAGGGAAGTTGGCGCACCAGTTTTCTGTCTATAGGCTCAGAGGGTTGAAGAAGCAGGTACCGGTCGTGAAGTGATTTGTTTATGTTCTTGCAACAAGGAAGAACTCTCCACTTGCCGGGACAAGATTGTCAGTCCTGTTGTTGAAATACCTTTCTCTCATCTCCATAGTTGAGACGGTTTCAATTCCTGTAAATCCCAGTCCTTCCGCAAGTCGCTTGACTTCTCCCGGAGAATAAAAGCTCTTAAATGGGGTCCCCGAAGCCGCTGCTCCTTTTATTGACATTTCAAGTAAAGGCTTGTCTTCTTCCTCTAGTTCCTCTAAAGAAAGATAGAAGGCAATAACAATGGAAGAACCTTTGACAAGGGACGCCAAATTCTTCATGGTATCCTCGATAGCATCTTTCGTGAGATAAAGAGTAACGCCCGTACATGAAACAAACGCTCGTTCGCTGAAGTCAAAGCCGCTGTTTGCCAATTGTTCCCACCATGACGATTCTTCAAAGTCAACAGGAACGAAATGAAGATTGCCGGCTATCTCGTACCCATTTTCAATCAGCTTTTCTTTCTTCCATTCCAACGTTTCCCCCTGGTCGATTTCATAGATCTCAACTTTCGAACTAAGGTCTTTATTGCGTTGGGCAAAGCTGTCGAGACCTGCACCAAGCAGAACATACTGTTTTACTCCTTTCGCTATTTCTTCTTTTGCCAGGTCTTCAATAAAACGGGCACGGGCAAGAATGGAAGCCCGGAGCCTCTTTGTATATTTCATGTCGGGCCGCTCCTTCCAATCCACGGCAGGTTTGATTAGATCATATCCTACAGTGTCTTCAATTACGTGCGGTGGCTTGTCTTCCAATACGTGCAGTGCTCTCCATAATGCGGTTCGCAGGGCGGTGTTGTCGGGTTGCTGAATATTCATAAAGTTTTCGTTACGGCCGCTCATGCTTAACATCATACAGCCAGAGCAGCCTGTGGGTGCAATAGTGCTGCCACTTCATTGCCGGTTCGTTTCATTAAATTAATGCCGATGTAATATGGCATAATAAACGGGAGTGCGGGTATAACGACGAATCCAACCATCGGAAATACAATTGATAAAAGGGCATCAATAAAACAAAGGAGGCTTATCAAAATGTAGATGTTACACGCAGTTCTGCTGAACCAACCGGCAACTTTCAGCGAAGAAGCAAAAGCTGCAGTAGCAAGGAAGGTGAGCGCCACCTCGACCACCATAACTACAAAAAACTGACCCTGAACAGGTGAGAACCATTCAGGGAATTTATCGGATCCGGAAGCTGCGCGAACCTTATATGTCTCAAGCAAAAATTGATCATAGTAGGACATGTTCATCACGAAAAGCGGAGCGGCAATCATTATTGCGATAAAGCCGATCCAGGAATAGAAGTTCTCGGCGGACTTCTTCAGTTTCTCCTTCAAAAGGGCAAAACCAAAAGCAACCGCCAGCCCACCAAAGATGAGGAAAGTGTATCTGAATTGTTGCTCCGTAGCAGTTGCAACATATTCAACTGGCTTATCGAAAGGAGGCGCGCCAATCCCAGAAAGGCTGCATAGTAAAATCCACGGAGCAATCAGCATTAATGAAGTAATGACAAGATGCTTTTTTTCTTTATCGCTACTTACGATAGCATGGGCTCCAAGAATCCAAACCGCCAAAAGTGCGAAGCTCACTACTAGAAGCCCAATGGGTAAGATCGTTTTGTAATTAGCGTGACCGAGTGAAAGAGCAATGCCAAATGTTAGAAAGGGAAGAAGGCTGAGGTATACGTTGCTTATGTTGCGTTTCAGCGAACTTGTTTGCATGTGGAAAGGTTTTGGTATGAAATAAAAGAAACATTCATGTCTTCAAATTAGCGGCAATTCCTTTCTAAATAACGAGTGGCTACGATGTGCAAATGCTTACATCAAAATACGAAATATTCCAATATTGTCTGTTCGACACCAAGACAGGTCTTAAGCAATCGAAGGTTAGACGATGAAGAATACAAACGCTTAAGACA
>DATDNL010000224.1:0-3105 GCA_036518315.1 Flavisolibacter sp.
TTATCGTCTCCGGCTATGCCATCAGTGCTGAAATGTGTAAGAGATGGTTCTATAGTAAGTTTGAAGGTGATATAGCTCGTAGCTTTTAGCAATTAGCTGTAGCTCGCATTGTTATTGCAATAATTTCCCAAGCTAATAAAACATGAAACCAATTGCGCTTCCTTTTTACGTCAGGCTCGGCTTCTTATTAATTATTTTGATTGCACTGGGATACCTCGCTATACTCGGCAAAGAACTGCTGTCGCCCTTACTTTTCTCTTTCTTGTTCTCGATACTGTTATTGCCTCTCGCCAATTTTCTCGAGAACAGACTCCATTGGCCTCGTGGTGCTGCTGCCATCCTTTCAGTATTACTCTTTTTGACAATTGCCAGCACAATCATTTACATCATCGGGATGGAGGTGTCCGGGCTTGCCAGCGAGTGGCCACTACTAAAAATACAGGTCGCAAACCTCTTCCA
Source organism: Flavisolibacter sp. (assembly GCA_036518315.1). GTDB lineage: Bacteria > Bacteroidota > Bacteroidia > Chitinophagales > Chitinophagaceae > Flavisolibacter. The sequence goes on from DATDNL010000224.1 coordinate 460, forward strand.
CAATCTGCAGCTCTGGATCCAAAGGACGTTCCGGATAAATATGCAAAAACAATCGGTCTACATTAACAATATCACCCAGGACACTATGAATTCGAGCGCGGGGTTGATAGGCAAGACAGTCTTCTCTTTATCCGCCATCGTATTGCTTCTGGTCTTCATTCTCATCTATACCTGTTTTCTGTTGATCTACCGGAGGCTGCTCATGCGCTTCATTGTTGCCGCTTTTACGGAGCAATACATTGATATCATTTACGACATCACGGAGCAGATCAAATTCATCATTAGGAAGTACATCACGGGCCTATTCTTCGAGATGGCTCTTATCACCGTTATTGCATGCACCATATTCTTTATGCTGGGAATCAAATATGTGTTTCTCCTTGGCCTTTTAGTAGGTGTCTTAAACCTGATTCCCTACGTAGGGATATTTACAGCCCTGTTCATCAGTGCCTGTATCACCTTTGCAACCTATGATGGAAACCATGCCCTCTATGTCGTTATCACCGTCATCGGCATTCACCTGTTTGACAGTAACTTCCTCATGCCCAAGATCGTTGGCTCGCAGGTAAAACTCAATCCTTTGATCGTAATACTCGGCGTAGTAATCGGCGAAATGCTTTGGGGTATCCCCGGTATGTTTCTCGCCATACCCTGTCTCGCTATTGCCAAGGTGATCTTCGACCGGGTACCCAACCTGCAGGCCTGGGGCATTTTGTTGGGTGAAGAAGAACATACGCCCAAAAAGGTCAGACGGATGATAAGGAAGGTGAAGACGAAGGAGAAAGAGTAGGAAAGTGAATACTGAGTGGTGAATTGCACGGAAAGCAAACGGCAAAGGGGAAACGGCAGAGGCGGGACAGTTGGGGGTTAGTCGTTAGCGAGAATCATAATTTCATTGTTTTACTAATCAAAGCGGGTTGGCTATAAAAATAAGGGCCGAATAGAAATTCAGCCCCGTGTAAAATCCAATATCCTATGAAAAACCGAGACGAAGCTAAGCGATCTCACCATACCGAACAACCGTAGTACTACGGAACTTTATCGGGTAGTATTACGGTCGCCTCCCGGAAACGAACAACCAATGCCTTTACAACTATTTTACATTAACGGATTCTCTCAACTGTCGATACCTGCCGCATTTGGCGTACCCTTGCTAAACCATGCAATCGCGCGAAGCGAAATATGGAACCGTTGCTTTCATAACCAGCATCATTGCTGCAGTTGGCGACTTCGCGGTTACTACCATCATTGGCCTTCAGTATAAAGACTATAACTCACTTACCGATTCTCAAAGTGACCTGGGTACTTTCAACAGCCCGGTAGCCATATATATGAATACATGGGAGGTGATCCTCGGCCTGTTGTTGCTTACCTGTGCATGGAGCCTGTATAAGACCGGCCATTTCCAGTCGGGAAGGCAAAAGCTGGCATTGACATTACTTGCGATTTATGCAATAGGTGAAGGAATCGGTTCCGGGCTATTCCCTTTCAATCACGTCAATGGGGAGCTCACTTCCACTGGATGGGTGCACAGCATATTCAGCGGCTTTGGCATAACTTCCATGGTCATTCTCTCCTTCTTATTAATAAGCCTATTTCCAAAGAAACGTTCGCCTCGATTAAATGTGCTGTTTCTTTTCTATGCGGTAATGGGTGCAGTCTTTATCCTATTTTGTCTGTTGTCGCGCGGCAACTTTCTACACCAGGTGGGCCTCTGGCAGCGCCTTTATCTTATTTCCTACTACGCTATGCTTATTACGCTGACTGCATACATATATCGAAATACCTCTCTTTACTCCGTCAACCGAAGGAAATAGTCTTAGGGTTCCGCTTCTAGAACCAGCCTCTCTTCTTGAACGCCCACAGCATCCAGATAGGGATCAATAGCATGAACGCTACAGCCATATAAAACCCCCATGACTTATGGAAGAAAGTAACATTGGTATCGAAGTTCATTCCAAAGATGCCGCCGATAACTGTTGCCGGTGCGAGCAGGCAGGTCACTACAGCCATCACCTTCATCACTTCGTTCATCCTCAGGTTCACATTATTAATATAGAGGTCCTGCATGCTGATCATGATATCGCGGTAGTTCTCGTTTAACTCGTATGCCTGGGTTATATGATCATGAACGTCTTTGAAGTACTTCGTCGTGCTATCATCAAGCAGTTCACTTTCGCTCCGGATAATGCCTCCAATGAGGTCACGCACCGGCGCAATGTTTCTCTTCAACACAATGAGCTCTTTGCGTAACTGGTTGATCTTTGCAAGCGACCTGGTATTACTGTTGCGAATCACCTCTTCTTCCACCTGTTCAATCCTTTCGCCCAGCTTCTCCATCACAAAGAAATAGTTGTCAACGATCATGTCCAGCAGTGAATAACACAAGTAGTCCGCTCCTCGCTGCCTGACCTTGCTGTTCGACATCTTCAGTTTATCCCGAATGGGATTGAAAACATCTTTTCTCGGATCCTCCTGGAAGGTGATCACAAAATCTTTTCCAAGCACGATACTTACCTGTTCCTGTTCAACCGTTTGAGTGGTCTCGTTATAATAAAGCATGTTGAGCAGGCAATACAGGATGCCTTCCACTTCATCCATCTTCGGCCGCTGGCTTATACTTAGTATGTCTTCTGCGATCAGGGG
>DATDNL010000225.1:0-9765 GCA_036518315.1 Flavisolibacter sp.
TTCAGGTCATTGCACGTACTCCTGATGCGAGCCGTAGTATTCATAGTGTCACCAGAATAGATCAGTTCTTTTTTTATGAGGCCGACAAAACCAGCCGTGACTTCACCCGCGTGTACCCCCGCTTTGAACTTGGGAGCGTGATTGTATTTTCTCTGGTATCGTTTACTGAGTCGCTCCATTAAATAGTACGTATTGCGGATGAACTTGAGGCTTTTGATCTTGTTCTCCGGGGTGTTGAACCAGGTAACCAGAACCTCGTCACCCACATACTGGTAAATCTCACCATCGTTTGAAAGGACCGGCAGGGTAACGTCACTAAAGAAATCGCGGATCATCCTGAAGTATTTTTCATGGCCGAGGGCCTCGGCGATGGAGGTGGACTCATTAATGTCGAGGAAGATAAAGATCCGATTTTCAATCTTTGGCCTATGGTATTCGCCACTCAACATAAGCCAAAACATGCCCGGACCATACTTATCTGTTACCTCCAACAGGATAATTGAGACTAAGGTCATGAGACCCATGTCAATCATAAAGCTGACGAAGGTGTTGGTGTAAACGAGTTTCGTAGAAAAGCTATGTAAATAATGATGAAGGTCCTTTGTGTAGTGGACGAAGAAATAGATCATCAGCAGGACGAAGGCGATCACAAAGAACAAAAGGAACGTGATGACCAACTTTAGCACAATGGCAAACCATACGGGCTGATGATAGAAGGCCGGCTTAAGGAAGAAAATGAGAATGGCCGTTATCAGGAGGCCAATGATCCCAAAGGTGAAGGCGAATTGATATAAAGAAACGTGAACGCCCAAGTCATTTCCCTGTCGAATGAGGTTGAAATAGAACACAATGCTGAACAACACCCAGATGAGTGAGATAACCAATAAGGTTCTTAACCTGTATAGAAGAAGTTTACGGGGCATAAGGGTGAAAGCGCATTTTTCCTACGGTGAATATATCTAAATCATTTTTGACCATCTGTATATATTGAATTTTTCTTAACAAAGGAAGCTTTTTCTTTTGCTAGTAAATAGCAATTCTATGACCAGATTTTTACCCTTAGTGTTTGGAGTGGTTGTAACATCTTCATCCTGCACAAAACAGCCTCCATTAGGAATCAATCAAGAGCAGCCTGTCACCAAGACCGTCTCGTTTGAAGTATATGCAGCAAAGGATTACAACGACGCTTTTTATGATAATGCACTTGCAGAAGTGAAGTTGGGTATTACAGTGATCAATTTAAAGACCAATGTCACCACCGTTGTTTGGGACACCACCTATAACTTCCGCCAGTTGAAACAGTATCCTCAGATCGGGCAAAGGATACTAATCGATAAAACACTCCAGCATTTGCCGAATACAGAGTTATTGCACGTGTCGAAGACCGTACGTTATAACGTGAACGGTTATATGTCGATGGAATCGAGTGGGGAAGGTGTCACCTCCACCTCTAAACTGGTGACCGTTTCTCTTTAATTCCTTACCGGCTTTCCGCCTTTAAGGACTGATTGTATTCTTTCAAGGGTCTTCTTTTCTCCGCAAAGGGAAAGGAAGGCTTCTCTTTCAAGGTCGAGCAAATATTGTTCGCTAACGAGGGTGGGCTCGCTTAGGTCCCCGCCACACATCACATACGCTAGCTTTTTGGCAACAGTGACATCGTGGTCCGTAGCATAGTTGGCTCGCCACATACCGTGAATCCCCGCATACAAGGCCCCCAGGGCACTACGACCAAGAACCTTCACATCCTTCCGCTGAACAGGTGTTACGTATCCGCTGTCTGCCATTTCAATGACAGATCGTTTTGCTTCTGTAACGCGGCGGCTTTGGTTCATCACTACTTCATCATGGCCTTTGCGATAGATCCCAAGATCAAAGGCTTCGAGAGCAGAGGTGGCCACCTTGGCTGTGGCTATCGTGAGAAATCTATTCTTTAATGTGATGGTTTCGGGTTCGTCTTCATGCATCTCATCGGAAGCGCGGACGACAAATTCCTTTGTTCCGCCACCACCGGGGATCAGGCCGACACCCAATTCAACCAGGCCTGTATACGTTTCGGCAGCCGCGCAGATCTTATCACTATGCAGGCTTAGCTCGCATCCTCCACCAAGCGCCAGGCCATGCGGAGCGATCACCACGGGCACTGAGGAATACCTTGCCCGCATCATGGTGTTCTGGAACAGGCGAATGGCCATATCTAATTCGTCGTATTCTTGTTCGATCGCCAGCATGAAAATGAGCCCAACGTTGGCACCCGCACTGAAGTTTGCCCCTTCGTTGGATATGACAACACCTTTATAGTTCTTTTCGGCTAGTTCAATGGCCTTCGTAATACCCGCCAACACGTCGCCACCAATGGTATTCATTTTGGTGTTCCATTGCAGGCCCAGTACTTCACTGCCAATGTCGTAAACAGTGGCATTGGCATTCTTCCATACAACTTTGTCACTGTAATTACTGAGGATGACAAACTGCTCGCTACCGGGAACAGGCTTGTATGTTTTAGATTGTGGATCATAGCAGAGAGTCTTGCCATTCTCGATCTTATAGAAAGACTTGTTGCCAGCAGCAATCATCTCCTCCACCCAGGGAGCAACTGAGTATCCAGCAGCTTTCATGGCTTTTGTTGTGCGTTCGACTCCCAGAACGTCCCAGCTTTCGAAAGCGCCGATCTCCCATCCAAAACCAGCCATCATTGCATCGTCGATCCGATAGATCTCATCGCTTATCTCGGGAATGCGATGAGAGATGTAGGAGAAAAGGCCGTAGTGGAATTGGCGGTAAAACTCGCCCGCCTTGTCCTGCGCGGCCACAAGTATCTTGAGTCTTTGCTTAAGATCTTCGACGGGTTTGGCGGCATCGATCGAGGCAAACTTTGTTTTTTGACGAGGTTTATATTCAAGTTTCGTTAAGTCAAGCGATAATATCTCCTTGTCGCCACCGGCACCCTTGATTTTTTTGAAGAAGCCCTGACCTGTTTTGTCGCCTAGCCAATTGTTTTCTACAACCTTGTTTAGCCAGGATGGAATTTGGAAGATCTGTCTTTGTTCGTCGGTAGGGCAGCTATCGTAAACGCCTTTAGCAACTTTAACAAGCGTGTCAATACCTACTACATCAGCAGTGCGGAAGGTCGCGGATTTGGGGCGGCCTATGACAGGTCCTGTCAGGGCATCCACTTCGTCGACGGTAAGGCCCATTTTTTCAACTAATTGGAAGATGGCCATGATGCCGAAGACGCCAATGCGGTTGGCTATGAATGCAGGAGTGTCCTTGGCCAGGACGGTAGTTTTGCCCAGGTAGAGATCTCCATAGTGCATCAAGAATTCGATTATGTCAGGATCGGTGTCAGGGGTCGGAATGATCTCGAGCAACCGTAGATATCGGGGCGGGTTGAAGAAGTGAGTGCCGCAAAAATGCTTTTTGAAGTCTTCGCTTCTTCCTTCACTCAAAAGGTGAATGGGAATCCCGGAAGTATTCGAAGTAATAAGGGTTCCAGGCTTGCGGAGTTGGTCCACCTTTTCGTAAAGCGCGCGTTTTATATCGAGGCGCTCCACCACTACTTCTATTATCCAATCGCAGGTGGAAATGTCTTTAAGGTTGTCATCGAAATTGCCTGTCGTGATCTTTTTGACAACGTCTTTTGAGTAGACAGGCGAGGGGTTGCTTTTGATGGCAGCCTGTAGAGAGTCATTGACGATTTTGTTGCGCAAAGGCTTCTTGTCGGAATCTTTGGCCTCGTTCGGCACTATATCCATTAAGAGTACCTGTACACCGACGCCCGCGAAATGACAGGCAATTCGCGAACCCATTACACCGCTACCTAAGACTGCTACCTTCTTGATGACTCTCTTCATAAAAATTAGTTAGTTATGCAACTAATAGTGAAGATACAAACCGTTTGAATTGGTTTTGCTAGTTTCTGAAAGGTAGTTTAGACGGACGTGAGATCGGTCTAAAGTGGGTGCAGGTTGAACCTTGGGTTATTAATTGTTGATTATTAATTATTTAGAAGAGCGTTACAGATGGTGAGCGTCGTGGTCCTTCGAGGCAACTACCGGTACCAGGCACTATTATCCGCGCTTTTTATGTATTTGGAATTGGCGTGAAATATTAAATCCGAAGAAGACATCTCCTTTACTCCATTGGTATTCAGTAGCAGCTAAGTAAGCTCTTTCGTTCATTCCCTTGGAGTTTGTGAAATGCAGTTGAAAAACGTGGCCGCCGGTTTCGATGTCAACACCAAGGGATAGTGGGTTGTGAAAAGGTGCTTTATCGTTTTGATTAATGATGTAATGGTAGTCGAAGGTGAGTGCGACACGATGGCTCACTTTAATACGGCCTCCCACACCAGTTGCGAAAAGATCGTTTGGATCGTTTTCTGTAGGAACGAGGTTACGATGCAAGATAGATGGAATGAACTGTAGTGATACAGCCTCGCTGAATTTTCTGCCTAGAATAGCCTGGCCATAATAGGCCACACGCGAGGAGAAATAATTTTGACGGGTAGGATCGCTCCACTTGAGCCCAGTGTAGGTAGAACCTACAATCCCAATTAATGAGACGGGAGAGGATTTTGGGCCAGTCGATTGTTGAATAATACGGTACTTAACAAATCCGTCCACTTCTTTATTGAATGTACTGCGACCGATGCCAACTGTTAAATCATCGGTGATGCCATAGTCTAAACCTAAACGAACGCTTGCAGGTCCATCCAGGCCAAAGAACTCGTACGCACCACCGTTTACACGTCCAAAGCGGTGTAAAATGCGGAAGTCCATGACGCCGGGCCGCAGCATTTCCATGCTGTGAGACATGATGACTCGCGGTGATTTGAAGGCGCCGTAGACGTATTCTTTCTTTGGCTTGTCCTTCCCAACTAAACTGAGGAGGTCGGTTGAGTCTTGTGCGAATGTTTGGGTTGTGATAACAAGGAGAACAAAAAGCAGCAGGGGTGATTTGAGTTTCATGATCTGATTAACCTTTGAGTGGCTCCAGATCGCAATCGACGGTGATTTTAATGTTATTAGATACTTTGTCTTTTACGATGGCTGGAATCTTAATATTGTAATCAGACATTAATACGTTGAAAGTGGAAGCTGCGTCTATCTTTCCGCCATTAATTTTCAGGGTACCTGTGCTTTCTACGTCTTTAGTGACGCCATGAATAGTAAGTTTCCCTTTCACTTTGGCTGTATAGGTGCCATCCTTTGAATAATTGATTTCAGAGTTATTAACAATAGCGCCCTTGAACTCACCTTTCGGATATTTATCGCTCTCTACATAATTTTCATTGAAGTGCTGCTGCATCAGTTGTTTTTGGAATTCAAAGCCTTTCATTTCAACAGCAAATTGCATAGCACCAGATTTTGAATCCAGAACTGCTGTTACTGTTTTGTTCTTCCCTTCGATTTCTTCAAGAGGTGCTTTTGAATAGAAGCTAATCTTTCCTGTCTTTGTGTAATATTTTCCCTGGGCCAAGGATACATATGTTAACAGCAATGCCAGTATCACAATGAGATTTCGTTTCAACATGAGGTCATTTTTTTATAGTAGTTAACGTTTTCCTGTCTTTCAGTCCTGCATAATCAATCTTGATCGTTGCTCCTAAGCTTGCTAAAAGGTCATCGCCAGACGCTTTTGAATAGCCTGAAAACTTTCCCTGCAGCATAGCTGTGTCGCCTGCCTTAAGGTGCTGAATCCCTTTAAGATTGCGATCATCCAGGCCAACAACTATGTCTGACGGGCTGCCTTCATCTCCCAAGACTACAGCGGACGAATCAAGGGATTTCACCAGGCCAGTTACTCTGACAATTTTATCCATGAAACGTTTGCTCGCAATTGCTGTGTCTTTGTTAAAAGCGTCTGCCAATTCAGTGGTAGAAACCGTAAGGTCGGGTGTTTGGTCAGCATAATTAGGGACCTTGTTGGTATACATCCTGTAGCCAATCAAAGCGCCGATGACTATGAGAATTAATACGATAAGCAGGATAGTGACGGTCCTTTTCATTATGCTAAATTTAGATTGACAGCTTGTGGTTCAGTAACTCCTTCAAAACTAATTTAACGCCGATGGAAGGTTGCTTTTTATCTGGTAATTATTTTCTAAAGTAGGACTAGGGCGCGCCGGCGTCGATCCATGCTTTCACTTTATTGATATCGCAGGGGCTCATCTTGGCTGCACCATCCGGCATAGGTTTATACCCGGGTGAATGTGTAATTGCCCCCCAAAGTCTTCCGTTATCAACTACTGCTTTGATACCATCGTATGTTTCAAGGTTGATGCCCCCGGTTGCATTGGGTCCCACATGACATCCAAGGCAACCATAATTGTTTAGCAGAGAGGTAATGGTTGTGGAATAGGTGACATTCGTGGTGTCACAAGTCGTACCGTACAACAGGTCCTCTTTGTGGTAATAGCAACTTGTTGTGATAAGGGTTACGAGCGTTGACAGTATTAGAAAGTTTCTTTTCACGTTAGAGTTACAGTTTTACCGTTTAAGGGTTTAAAGGGTTAAGCGTCCATTAAAGAATGACTTCTTTGTTACAGGGAAAGTTGAACTGATTATGGGCAAAGCAATCCCTGCCCTACATTGACTGAAGCCTCAAACAATGTGGATGTAGTTAGAAACGGAAAGGGGAGATGTACAGTTGCCTGCGTTTAACGCACAGTGGAACCGTTAACAGTCATGGAATCAGGATTTACCAGGATAAGCTTACCATCGGGTTGTTCGGCAGTAAGTATCATACCCTGGCTTTCGATACCTCTCATTTTTCTTGGTGCCAGATTGGCCACAACAATCACCTGCTTATTAAGAAGGCTCTCAGGCGTAAAATGTTGCGCAATGCCTGAGACAATGGTTCTCTTTTCAAAGCCGAGATCCACCTGGAGCTTCAAGAGCTTGTCTGCCTTCTCTACTTTTGCCGCTGAAGTGATGGTACCAATACGCAGATCTAATTTGCCGAAGTCGTCGTAAACGATTTCTGCTTTTAGTGGCTCCTCTTCTTTGATCTCAGTAGTTTCTGCTCTAGCATTTTGCTCTTTGCTTTCTTCCATGCCTTTTTTCAGTTTATCAATTTGCTGTTGTACTTCGGCGTCTTCGATTTTGCGGAATAATAGTTCAGGTGCCCTCAGAGAATAACCTACGCTGAGCAGTTTTACAGATCCTGCGTTCTCCCAGTCGAGCATTTTTTCGACCACCTTCATCATGTGCAACATCTTCCTTGCCGTATTGGGAAGGAAGGGGTTGATCAGAATGGCAAGGTTTGCGCACAGTTGTAGACAGACATGTAGACAGTTGTCAATCTGTGCCTGTGCCGCTTCAGTGATCTTTCCATCCTCACCTACTTGCTTTGCCTTTATCCACGGTTCTTTTTCCTGCATGTATTTGTTGCCCGCCCTCGCAAGGTCGATGACAGCGAATAGAGCATCGCGGAATTTGTATTCCTCAAGAAGGTTTTCAACCGTTCCTTTTGAAGCTTTGATCTGTTCTATTAGGGCCTTATCTTTTTCGTCGGCGATTTCGTTATGAAATCTTGGGACCTTGCCGCCGGACAGTTTGTGCATCAAGACAAAGGTCCTGTTAACGAAATTGCCGAAGATGGCTACTAGCTCACTGTTATTGGCTTCCTGGAAATTCTTCCATGTGAAGTCATTGTCTTTGGTTTCAGGAGCATTGCTACAGAGCACGTATCGAAGCACATCTTCACAACCGGGAAAGTCTTGCAGGTATTCGTGTACCCAGACGGCCCAATTACGGCTCGTTGAGATCTTATCTCCCTCGAGGTTTAAAAACTCGTTGGCGGGCACATTATCGGGTAGGATGAAACCTCCATGCGCTCTCAACATGGCAGGAAAGATGATGCAGTGAAAGACGATGTTATCCTTCCCGATGAAGTGAACCAATTTCGTGTCGTCTTTGCACCAATAGTCAGCCCATTGGTCGGTCAATTCTTTAGTGGCACTGATATAGCCGATAGGGGCATCAAACCAGACATAGAGCACTTTTCCCTCTGCATCCGGCAAAGGAACCTTGACTCCCCAGTTGCTGTCTCGGGTCATGGCGCGGCTTTGCAGTCCCTGGTCAAGCCAGCTTTTACATTGGCCGTATACGTTGTTCTTCCACTCTGTATGTTCTTCCAGCACCCATTGTCTTAACCAGGCTTCATAGTTCTGTAAAGGGAAATACCAGTGTTTGGTCGTCTTCTTTACAGGCACCGCGTCGCTCAACGTACTGCGTGGATTAATAAGCTGTTCCGGACTTAATGAAGAGCCACATCTTTCGCACTGGTCACCATACGCATTTGGATTGCCACAGATTGGACAGGTGCCTGTTATATAGCGATCGGCAAGAAAGGTCTTTGCCTTTTCATCATAGAACTGTTCAGTTTCTTTTTCTTCGAACAGACCATCATCATATAGTTTCTTAAAGAAGGCAGACGCTGTTTCGTGATGAATTTTATTCGATGTTCTTGAATAGATGTCAAATGAAATATTGATCTGCTCAAAAGTCTCCTTCATCATTTGGTGGTATTTGTCCACCACTTGCTGAGGACTAACGCCCTCTTTCATCGCACGGATCGTAATAGGAACGCCGTGTTCGTCGCTACCACAAACAAATTTTATATCACGTTTTTGAGCTCTTTGATACCGTACGTATATATCGGCAGGCAAATAAGAACCTGCCAGGTGACCAATATGTAAAGGGCCATTGGCATAGGGCAGTGCCGCTGTAACTAAATATCTGTTTGGTTGTTTCTTCATTTCATCCGGTCTTTTATAAATCCAAGGTTCGCTGTGCAGCAAACGAATCGATACAAGCCTGCAAATTTACCGCAATCGGGGGCAAAGGCCAAACCGGGTCAGGTTGAAACACAATTACTTGCCTGTTCGGCCAGTGTCCGAAATTGTCCTCGTCTGTTCTGATGCCAGGTTTTTCAGTTCGTTTATCGGCGCAACCGGTTGTAAGACTTTGTGACATTTTTCAGTGACTACCGTCTTCGGCAGGCTAAAGTCGGATGATTGTAATATATGAGTGGAAGAAGAACCAATCTTTATCTTATAGGTTCCGGCGTCGGCCACCCATGCGCTTAGGCTCGTATTGTATGACGCCAGGTCAGGGACTGATAAAGTAAACTGCATCGTTTGGGATTGACCCGGTTGTAACAACCCGGTTTTGGCGAATGCTTTTAGTTCGTCTTCCGGTTTGTCAAGTCGGTCCTTTGGTGCTGAAACGTAAACTTGTACAATTTCCTTTCCAGCTGTTTTACCGGTGTTAATTACCGTTACAGAAGCCTGTAAGGTTTTGCTGAGTGTGGTTGAGCTAAGTTTAATTGGACTATAGCTGAAACTTGTGTAGGACAGCCCATAGCCAAATTCATATGCCGGTTGCACATGAAAGCTGTTATAGTAGCGATAACCGACATAGATTCCATCTTCATAGATAACCTCGCCGGGAATTTTTTTCATTCCGAACTCCCCAACCACAGCTTTTTCCGGGAATGACTTTCCAGGGAACGTTTTGGCAGAGGCAACATCGTCATACTTCATTGGAAAAGTTTCAGCAAGTTTACCAGAGGGATTTGTTTTACCATTCAATACGTCGACGACTGCATTGCCGGCTTCGAGTCCCGGTTGCCATGCCAATAAGATGGCGTCAACTTTATTGCGCCAGCTTGCCACCTCAATAACCCCTCCCGCGTTGATGATTACCACTACCTTTTTATTTCTTGAATGAAATGTTTGCTCTACTTTATCAATTAGTTCATGTT
>DATDNL010000226.1:0-4525 GCA_036518315.1 Flavisolibacter sp.
GCTGTTTCCAAAAACCTCTTCCCATGACCCTGATGTTCTCGAACCATTGTCCTGCCACAACTTTTTTATTTCAGGAACCAATATGTCTTTATGGACCTGCAGGTAATCAATGAGTGCAGAAGGTACGGCCTTATTGAAAGCCTCATTAGCCAATGCGGAATGATCTCTTGCCTCAGGCAACATCCCGATTTCGTTCTCTACCTGCACCATAAGCACCGTTTTCTGGCTTTCGTCCACCTGCCTGATGTGTTGCATCAACTTTACAAAAGCCCTTGTATCGGCCTCTAATGCGTTTTTACTGAAAGGGGTAATGATCTCTTCTGATTTACCCTCACTGTTTTGTGTCCGCGGAAAGAGTCCCTGGTTAATCTTCATCCATTCCGGCACGTAGCAGGACATGCTGTTTTTCCAGGTTCCAAACCAGAGGAGTACCAGTTTCAAATCATTCTTTCTTGCGCCTTGTAACAATCCATCAACAAGAGCAAAGTCAAACCGGCCTTCCGCTGGTTCCAACAGGTCCCAGTAAACAGGCGCTACAACCGTATTAAGATTCATCTGGCGAAGCTTCGGCCAAAGAGGAGATAGGTATTCGAGGCTTGAGGCACTTGAGTTGCCCAGCTCGCCGCCGGTGATTATAAAGGGCTTTTTGTTGACCAATAATTGTGCGTAGCTTCCTTTTTTTACAAGTTGGGGAGCGCCCACAACCGGGGGTTGGGCCCAAACTTGCATACAAACGCCGGCAGATATTGCCAATAAAACTTGCTTAAACCTGTGAAAATGAAGCTGCTGAACAGAACTCCTCATAAGCATAATTTTAGCCAGGCTAAACAATCGTTTACATAGCACCTGCACAGCGAAACTAATTTTTTTTCAAAAAAGATTATGTAATCGATTGCATATCCCAAAATCTGATTAAATTCGATCAGGAAAACTATTGCTGGAATAGAGTAAATCCAACTAACGGTTTGTACTGCTAAAGTGTTTTTACAAATTCCTTCAAAACATTCCTGGCTCGAACGGATGATTTAGACCAATCAATTATATGCCTGGTGAAACTACTTTTTCAACTTTCTCATGTAAGCAATCGTTAAGGAGGGATGATTCTTCATCCTTCCTCTTTTTACATGCTGTTGTTAAATCAATCACGGGCCCACGGCTTTGAAAGTACTGTGGAATTGCGAACGTTTAGATTTTCGAACAAGTATCGGGTTAACTAATTAATAACCCTTGGCGGATTGGTCAACAACACTGCTGATGGTCGCTTAAATTTGCAAGCTGTTTTATAATGTTGTTATTAGGAATTGATTTAGGAACATCGTCGATAAAGGTCTCAGTTGTTGATTCCTCCAACCGTACTTGTGTCGCTTCTGCGCAATACCCGGAGACTGAAGTAGATATCATTTCTTTGGAAGCAGGTTGGGCTGAACAAAGTCCCGACCAATGGTGGGAGCACGTCAAGCAGGCGATCCTCAAATGCAATGCTACCGGCTCGTACGATCCGAAAGACATAGCAGCCATTGGTATCGCCTATCAAATGCATGGCTTGGTGGTAGTAGACAAAGAGCAGCATGTTCTTCGCAATTCTATCATCTGGTGCGACAGCCGTGCAGTTGGCATTGGTGACAAAGCGTTTAACGATATCGGTGAAAAAAGATGCCTGTCACACCTGCTTAATTCACCGGGCAACTTCACAGCATCTAAACTGGCATGGGTCAAACAGAATGAGCCAGGGATCTACGTGCGAATAGACAAAGTGATGCTGCCGGGTGATTTCATAGCAATGAAGCTCACCGGGGAGGTAACAACGACAATGTCGGCCTTGTCTGAAGGAATTCTTTGGGACTTCAAGGAACATACGCTTTCGAAAGATGTACTTGAGTATTTCGACTTCGACAGCTCCCTTTTCCCGAAAGAGCAGGCAGTCTTCTCAGTGCACGGCGGACTAAAAGAGTCAGTCGCATCGCGATTGTCTTTAAGGACAGGCATACCTGTCACCTATAAGGCAGGCGACCAGCCCAATAATGCACTTTCATTGAATGTATTCAATCCCGGCGAGGTGGCGGCTACTGCTGGAACTTCGGGCGTGATCTATGGTGTCAGCGACAAACTGGAATACGATCGCGAGTCGCGCATCAATAGTTTCGCTCACGTCAATCATCAAAACGATAATAACCGTATCGGTGTGCTCTTGTGCATTAACGGTGTAGGAATTTTCAACAGGTGGATCAAAAATATGTTTGGTGCTCAGCATAGTTATCAAACACTCAATCTGGAAGCTGCTGAGGTTGAGGCCGGGTCTAACGGGCTTTTGGCAATACCATTTGGGAATGGTGCGGAACGGATGCTTTCCAATCAGATCGTGGGCGCTCAATTCCATGGCCTTGATTTCAATATTCATTCACTGGGACATGTTGCCCGTGCCACCCAGGAAGGCATCGCATTCGCATTTCGCTATGGACTCGATATTATGAGGGAGAACGGAATCGAGCCTTCCATTATACGTGCCGGGAAAGCCAACATGTTCCTGAGCGACATCTTTACCGAATCGTTTGTCAACGCAACAGGAGTGGCCGTAGAACTTCACCAGTCAGACGGTAGCGTTGGAGCCGCTCTTGGTGCCGGTATTGGTGCCGGGTTTTTCACCGAACACGATCTTTCTAAAAACACCGGGGCTTTAGCAATTGTTGAACCTGCAGAGCAGGGCAGGTACGATGACTTATATCAAAAGTGGAAAGAGGTTTTGCAAACACACTTGCAAAAAACCGAAGCAAATTCTCTCACACAAAGCATTGAATTAACTAATTAAAACTTAGGTAACATGACAGTAGTAACTGCGAGTAAGAAGTATTTTAAGAACATTGGCCAGATAAAATATGAAGGTCCCGGGAGCGATAACCCTTTAGCATTTCGTTGGTATGATGAGAATAAAAAGATTGCAGGAAAGAGCATGAAAGAGTACCTGCGTTTTGCCTGTGCCTATTGGCATTCATTCACGGGTAGTGGTGCCGATCCTTTTGGAGAGCCGACACATCTCTTTGGATGGGATACGATCGAAGACCCTGTAGAAAGGGCTTATGCAAAAGCCGATGCCGCTTTTGAATTTATTACCAAACTTGGACTGCCTTATTATTGCTTTCACGACGTCGATGTAGTTGATTACACAAACGACGTAACTGAAAACGACCGCAGATTACAGGCTGTTACAGAATACCTTAAACAAAAGCAATCCGAGACCGGTGTAAAACTTCTGTGGGGAACCGCAAACCTGTTCTCTAACCGCAGGTATATGAACGGTGCCGCTACCAATCCCGACTTCCACGTGCTTACCCATGGTGCCGCACAAGTGAAGGCAGCTCTCGATGCAACTATTGAACTCGGTGGTGAGAACTATGTATTCTGGGGTGGAAGAGAAGGTTACATGACCCTTCTCAATACGAATATGAAAAGAGAGAAAGAACATTTTGCCAAGTTCCTCCACACGGCTAAAGACTACGCAAGGAAGAATGGCTTCAAAGGAACATTCTTTATTGAACCGAAACCTTGCGAGCCGTCCAAGCACCAATACGACTATGATTCTGAAACAGTGATTGGCTTCCTTCGTCAATACGATCTCTTGAACGACTTCAAACTAAATATCGAGGTAAACCACGCAACATTGGCAGGTCATACATTCCAGCATGAACTGCAGGTGGCCGCCGACGCCGGAATGCTCGGAAGCATCGATGCCAATCGCGGCGACTATCAGAACGGCTGGGATACAGACCAGTTCCCTAACAATATTAATGAGCTCACTGAAGCAATGCTTGTGATCCTCGAAGCCGGCGGCTTTGCAGGAGGTGGTATCAACTTCGATGCTAAGATCCGCAGAAATTCTACCGACCCGGAAGACCTTTTCTATGCGCATATCGGGGGGATGGACACATTTGCAAGGGCACTAATTGTGGCTAGCGATGTGCTGGAAAAATCGGAATACAGGAAGTTCCGGAAAGAAAGATATGCTTCCTTCGATTCGGGTAAAGGAAAAGAGTTCGAGCAAGGCAAACTTTCACTTGAAGACCTTAGACAATATGCAATTGATAATGGTGAGCCCGCAGTAAAGAGCGGAAGACAGGAATGGTTAGAAAATATTATCAATAGGTACATCTAGTTTTGTGATTTCCTCTTCTATTTAACAGAAAGGTTCTCCTTTCTGTTTTTTATTTACGGAGGAAGCCGGATTAGACATTTCTTGAAATAAAAAAGTCGCAATCATGTTGATGGAACAAACAATGCGTTGGTATGGACCGAATGATCCCGTTAGCTTATGGGACATCCGGCAGGCGGGATGTACGGGAGTTGTCACGGCTTTGCACCACGTACCCGTCGGAGAGGTGTGGGCGGTTGAAGAGATTAACAAAAGAAGAAAGCAAGTTGAAGAAGCCGGGATGACCTGGACAGTTATTGAAAGTCTGCCGGTTAGTGAAGACATAAAGAAGCAGAAAGGCAACTACAGGCAACATATTGAAAATTACAAGCAAAGCCTGCG
>DATDNL010000227.1:0-5626 GCA_036518315.1 Flavisolibacter sp.
TCGGGGACATAAACCTGGATCTTTACTTTTTTATAGCTCTCGGGAATGAAGCGTACATAGTAATTCTCTTTTTGTGGGTACCATTGGTTGTACTTCACACCACGTTTTACGATCTGTGATTGTTCATGGCTCACCGCTATCCTTTCATATGCTTCATAGGAATTAATACCGGTTTCAAACAGCTGTTTCATGGCGCTATTTGAATTGAGCAACCCGGTAGTGTAAGAAGCTTCCTTAAGAACGCCTACAACGCCACCTTTCAACTGGAAAATTTGTTTCGGGGTCAGAAGCCTGGCAGCATCTGCCTGCACACTATAGGAAAGGCTATTGAAGTTGGAACCTGATACAATTGACCAAAGCAGCAGTTGAATATTCCTTTGCTCCAAATCCTGCTGGTCTCTCGAATTGATCAAAACAGATTCGACAATGTCCTTGCGGTAACCGGATATGGGTCCCTGCACATAGGCATCACCGCTATGAGGGTCAGGAGTGCCTGGCTGGAGACAATAGGTTTTGAATTCTGCTTCATAGAATCCCGGCTTTAGCACAAAACCACCATACTGTGTTTGGGGGAGCTCCATTAAGGATTGCGGCACCTGTGTAGAGTCCAGCTTCGGTTGTGCTACGACAACAGTAGCGGTAGTGGCTTCAACTGATTTAGAACTGCTTCGCGGGGAGGAGCAGGCTGTAAGCAGGGAAAGAATAAGGAGGCCTCTGAGTAGAGATAGTTTCATAGATGTGATTTTTTGGTAGGCAATGATGATATATAATTACACCCGGCGTCCCGCCACTGATCTTCGCGCGAGCAGTAGAGCGAAGAGCCCGGGCTGACATTTAATCTTTGTTAGCCAATCACGGTACGGATTCATTCTGCACTTACAAAATCCGAAAATATCTTCTTAAATAAAAGCAAAGGGGCGTAAAACATTGTTAAGGAACACGGATGACGCGGATTTGATGGATATAAAGGGAAAGGATTTTAGAAACAGGGAGTTTAGACCGCATGGGGGACAGGCAAAGCGGGTTTGGAGGAAGGGGAACACGGATGACGGGGATAGAACGGATAACAGGGTGATTGCACTTCCTATACTATCGGGCCGGCCTTAGTTATAAAATAGCATTGCTTGCCATTTGAACCCAAGCTATTTTGGTTAATAAGTTTCGCACCATTGTAGCCTTTTTTTCATTTTCGAGTCCTGGCCGACATTGTGGGCTTGAGGCACATTCCCAAATCCACTGCAGCGATAAATGCGTAGGTTATTAAAACATTCGTATGAAAGCGGTCATAGCAGGGTTCTTATCCATCCTATTGTTCAGTTGCAACAGCCGGAAGAGAATCGTTGAAACAGTTTTTATTGACAGCCTGGTAAAAAATTACACCCCGTCACCTTTAGCGAAAGGGATCGAAGGGAACACCTTGTTCTGGCAAAAGAGATATGAGGAACAACCGGGTGATTTCGTGGCGCAGGAGAAATATGCCCAAAGCCTTTTGTCGCGGTTTCATCTATATACGGATATAGCGGATCTAAAGAATGCGGATTCACTTGTTAGCTCCCTGCTTCAGAACAGAAATGTTTCGGCAACGGGAAACCGGTTGACAATGGCGCACCTCAAACTACTGGAGCACCAGTTTGACGCGGCGCCGGCATTTGCAAAGAATGCTGAGGACGGACCGTCGAACTCATTTGCTACGGCCATGCTTTCTTTTGATGTTGACTTTGAGCGCGGTGATTACACAGATGCAAGGCTTACATTATTATCTCATAAGAATGTTTCTGATTATGCTTACAACTTCAGGTTGAGTAAGCTAGAGCATTTATATGGGGCTCCCGACAGTGCCATCGTTCATATGCTGAAGGCGGCTTCAATTGCGACGAATTCGTTTGTAAAGGCCATCGCTTTATCCAATGCTGCCGATTTGTATCTGCATTCGGATAAGGTGGGAAAAGCCTATGATCTATACAGGCAATGCATTGCGATAGATCGTTCCGACTTTCACAGTATTGAAAAGCTTGGGTGGATCGCTCTTGTACATGACAACCAACCAGGTGAGGCACAGAAAATTTTCAGTTTCTTGCTGGGAAGGACCAAGTCTCCGCTGCCCATGCTTGAGCTATCACAGAGCTTTGAAATGACAGATAGTGTACAGGCCAGAGACTACGCGCAACAGTTTGTTTCCATGGCAAACCAACCACAAAACGGGAATATGTATAACAAGTATTTGATTGAGGCTTATACAGGCATTTTAAAGCAACCATCAAAAGCCGTCGATATTGCCAGGCGCGAGTTGTTGGTTCGACAAACGCCACAGAGTTTTGCCTGGATGGTTTATGCACTTGCTTGTGATAATCAATTGAACCTTGCCTATGACGTGTTCCGCAAAAAGGTGTCGGGACAACCGCTGGAAGGATTGGAATTATTCTGGATGGGGAAGATGATGCAAATGGCAGGCAAAGGATTTAATGCAGCCGCGTTTTTCGAAGCAGCCAAGAAAAATGAATTCGACTTATCACCCGCTATGGCTAAAGAATTGAACTCCTTCCTAGAATAGGATTCTTTGGATTGTCCAGTAGCCTGCGATTGCCACTATGCAAACAGATGCAGGAATGAGTATCCTTTTCCTATAGATTGGTTTATCTCCGAAAGTTCTTCCAACTAGGTACCAGGCCAAAAGAATGATCGTAAGCTGTCCCAGTTCTACGCCGAGGTTGAAGAGCAACAAACAGGTCAGCTTCCTGTCCTCGGGTAATCCCAGGCGGGAAAGAGCGGAAGCGAAGCCGAGGCCATGAACCAGGCCAAACAAGAACACGAGGCCAATCCTGCTTTTCTGAAGTTTTGCACTGAATATATTTTGAAGGCCGAGGAATACAATAGATAATGCAATCAGCGGTTCAATGATGGCTGTAGGAGGTATTATCAAATGATACATAGCCAGGCCGAGTGTAACGGAGTGTGCCAGGGTAAATGCAGAAGACTGCCATAGAATTGGTTTCAACTGTGGCTTTAACAGGAATAGGCTCAAGACAAAGAAGATATGATCCATTCCCATTGGGATAATGTGCTGATAGCCTAGTTGCAGGTAAAAGATGGCTTGCCGGGTAGCTGATAGTTTTTCAAGTTCCCCCACAATAACGTGGGCGTGCACTGTTGTCAATGCAAGACTGAATATTACCAGGAGAGCTGCTCTTTTAAAAATGCTGTTCATCGATTTAGTTTTTATTGGTCTACGTGAAAGAAGAAGGCGTCTCATTATTACACTTACGCATTAGCGGCAACAGCAGATTAAATTCTAAAGATTTTTTTGTGCCTTAAATCCATGGCGACAACTACTACGTAAATCAGTTGTGCATCTTTCCTGCAGGACCATAAGATGTGAATACAACAGTTAACCACAGTTAAAACAATCAATGATGAAACGAAAAACAGTTATTAGTATAGGGGTAATCACCCTGCTTCTAAGTGGTCTGCTTTATGCTGCCGACCATATTGATGCTCCTGCTGTGACGGGAGCTAATAGTTCAAGTACCGGCGCGGACATTACCGATGTTTATGCTTTCCAAAGTCCTGCTGACCATTCAAAGATGGTTTTTGTCATGAATGTGCAGGGTCTGATGTCGCCTGCGGCGACTGGCATGGCGAGCTTCCCATCCAATACTCTTTACGAGTTTAATATTGATAACACGGCAGATAATGTTGAAGACCTGGTGATACAAGCGATCGTGCAAGACGGCAAAATAAGGGTGTATGGACCCGTGGCTCCTTCTAAGCCTGGAACCACCAGCACCATAATGACGAATGGCGTAGCGACAGAAGCGAAAGTTACTTCCTATGGAGCAACAGCGCCGGAAATTGGTGGCACCGGTCCAATTAAAGTCTTCGCAGGGCCAAGGGATGATCCATTTTTCTTTGACCTCGTGAGATTCAAGGAGATCCTTTCAGGAGAGCAGACCAGTTTTCGTAATCCCGGCGTCGACACATTTGCGGGAACGAATGTCATGAGTATAGTAGTGGAAGTACCTAAAGCTATATTGGGAAATGCTTCCTCAATTAATGTTTGGGGAGAAACCAAGGTGAAACAATAATTCTTCATTCTAAAAGATTTTCTATGTTATCAAAACATTCATTCTACACCCTATCCTTTCTTTGTGTACTTGCCATTCTGTTGAGTAGTTGCAAGAAAGGTCACTCGCCTAAAGACGATTTTGATACTTCCGGCACTTATGTGCAGAAAGATCAAATGGCGCGGCCGGCCGTATCTACCGTTTTCGTTCCTTCGGGAAGAAAAGATGAATTCAATATGACAGTACCCACTGCGATGAGCGGACTCTTTAAAAATGATTTTGTGAACAAGCTGACAGCGTTTGGTTATACGACCAACGCCCTAGGGCAAAGCAAAGACCAGTTCGCCTCTTTATTGGTCAACGACGTGCTTAACGTAAAAATGGATGGAACCACTACATTTTTCGATGGTACGAATGTGCTCACGGGCAGAAAACCTGACGATGATGTGATAGACGCAGAATTGTTGTTGATCTTCGGAGGGCCTACAGGGTCGTCAAACCCGGGATTAACAAAGGACAATGTAAATATGAACGATAAACCTTTCCTGTCTACATTTCCGTACCTGGCATCTCCGTGGTAAATTGGTAAAACGCTTTTAACAAGGAAATGCAGGATAGCTCCTGCATTTTTTTGTGCCTATTAAATAATGTCGCCTTGTTCCGTTTGTTTCTTAATTTACGCTCAACTTAGCCAACGTTGACAAAGACTGCTTTTAATAGCGAAGAGGAATTGGTCAGGCAACTGAAATTGCATGAAGAACAGGCTTTTCAACATTTGTATGAAAATTATTCCAAATCACTGTTTACGGTGATTTGCCAGTTAGTAACACAGCAGGATGCTGCAGAAGACGTGCTACAACAGGTATTTATAAAGATCTGGAAGAACATTCATTCGTATGACGTCACCAAAGGCAGGCTATTTACCTGGATGTTGAATATTGCACGTAACCAGGCCATCGATTTTACCCGCTCAAAAGAGTTTAACAAGGTTGGAAAAACTGTTCCCCTGGGGGATGACGTATATATAGACAGGGAAGGTAGTTCGACAAAGGCGAGGGATGTTGGCTTAAACAAAGTTTTAGAAACGCTTCCTGAAGAGAGCAGGAAGGTAGTTGAGCTTTCTTTTTTCAAGGGTTATACCCACCAGGAAATAGCGAGTATTCTTCAACTACCGCTTGGCACGGTAAAAACGAAAATCAGGTCAACCATACAAGAATTAAGAAAACGGATTTTTATTAAAGACAATTAGTGGATTTAAGTTGTATCATATCGTCAGGCGACCTCGAACTTTACGTTCTCGGTGCTCTTCCAGCAGAAGATGCCTACAGGGTTGAGCAGCTCATGGCCATTTTTCCGGAGGTCCGTGAAGAAGTTGACCGGATAAGCGAAACGATTGAAAAGTTGGCGATTCAATCAAGTTTTACACCCAGTGAAAAGGCGAAAGAGAATATTTTCAATACGTTCAAGCAACTGAACGCTGAGGCGGGGGCGCCGTCACCGGTTAAAACCAATGACATTGAAAATCCAGAAGAGACGACTTCGACCGGGAAGGTGGTACAATTTAG
>DATDNL010000228.1:0-4516 GCA_036518315.1 Flavisolibacter sp.
GAGTCTCTTTTACCTGGTAATACCGTTATAATGATCACAAACGTCGACCGGTTTAAGCGTTCTTTTAATAGTGTGAAAATTGTTCCCGGTAAACAAATATCTATCCGGAGAACTACTTCTTCGAAGCGCTAAAGATTATTGACAAAGTTGTCTAAGCAGAGGGTATTGCCTCTGCCAGGCTTTCATTGATAGCTCTCGACAATTCATTCTCAAAGTTCATCACCCATTGTGGTGGAAGAGGGGCATTAATAAATTCCCATCCTCCCTTGCATTCCTGCATTAAGAAATGAATATGTTGGCAGGAATCGCAAAGAACCGTGATGTGAAACTTCGTTCCGTTTGTTGTTTCAATGCCGTTGAAGCTAAACTCCATGAAGCCTGTCTGTTTCGTGTAGAGCTTTTTCGTGAAATATGACATAGGACACAATTGTGCGTCAAAGGTATAGACGCACTATTGTGCTTATTACTGATCACAATCAGTCATTAATTTGATCATTGTTTTAGTATCGTCATTCTTTTATTGCATGCATTGCAGTAACTAAGTAGAATGAAGTTTCAACAACGACTATTGTGCTCTCCATCTCTTATATTGTAACCCGTTTTCGGTCCTGTGAAATCAACCGATGGTCTTAGTCCGCAAAGGCGGTTACCGTTTTCGGTGACTCTTTTTTATGGTGAAGACTTTCATAGATGACGAAGCCAACCAACATGGCAAACAATATCACCGAAGCTCCTTCGGTACCATAACCCAATCCTCCTTTTTCATGTGGCTTAGTCAGCAAGTCGCCAAACGTGGCACCGAATGGCCTTGTTAGTACAAAGGCTATCCAAAACAGGACCACTCTGGAAATGCGTGTAAAGAAGTAGGCGAGGATCACTAATAAAATTACGCCGCTGATCAATAGTGCACTACCACCGAAGCCAAGACCCGAGTCGTCGGCAAGGAAGTCGCCAAGTGCAGTACCAAGAGTATTGGAGAACAGAATGGCCACCCAATAAAAGATCTCACCCCGGCGCGACTGTACCTCTGTCACTGAAAGCGATTTTTCAGTCAGGCGCCAAATGACAAGGATCGTTATTAGTATTGAAATCAGGATCAAGCTGCCTGTCGCATAACCAAGATCGAGTGTACGGTCCATATAGTCGGACATCGTCGTACCTGCTGTGCTTGTAGCAACAATCACGGCCCAATAAATAGGAGGGATATATCGTGTAGAGAACAGCTGTGCGGTCACCACCACCAGGAAGAACGCAAAGAATATAATTGTGCTGGTGGCGTAACCTACATTCATCGTTTGGGCCACCAGGTCACCACCGGTCTCTCCCAGCGTTGTGGCAGTGATCTTCATGATCCAGAAAAGGAGTGTCAACTCAGGAATCTTGTTCCACACGTACCTGTCATTTCTTTCCATACTAATTTTAGTAAAGCTGGTCAATGATAGTGCCATAGGAGCTCCGGATTTCTGTTAAAAGCAGCAGACCTTTGTTAAAGCAAGAAAAACCATTGCTGCCGGGACCGGTAAAGTAGAATAACAAATACTTTGGTGTCAGCATATTCCTTTGTACCAATAGTTCAGCCGAGCTTGTGCTTGAATTTCCTCATTGCCCAAAACGAGAATCCCAACCAGACTATACATAAACAGAATCCGGCAACGACATCGCTGGCATAGTGGACGTGGAGATAAACCCTGCTAAAAGCAATGGCGCACGCAAAGAGAAAAAAACAAACGGTGAGTATCCATCGGAGTGAAGCGTCGATCCTGTGATTCCAGAGGATGTAAATCAGAAGTCCGAAGAACGTGAACGAGCAAAAAGAATGTCCACTCGGAAAGCTAAAGCCATTTACGGCTTTGACTAATGGATCTAATGGTCGATGACGGTGGAAGATCGCCTTAAGGGAAAACAGGATGATGGTGCTAATTATCCCAACGGCCGCTACGTCGAGTGATAATCGCCTGGTGCTTTTGAAAAAGAGGAAGTACACGATCAGGATGAGGTACGCAGGGAGCAGGAAATAAGTAGAACCAAAGAAAGTGATGAACAACATCAGCTTTGTCATCGCGGGATTAGTGATCGCTGCCAATTCATGGAAAGCAACGGTATCAAGATGGTTCTCGTTTTCTAATACTATTTCATCTGCTATGAAAATGAATAACAGTAAGGATAAGATAAAGATGACGGCGACGACGAGGAACCGTAACGAAATGCCTTTCGCCTTGCCCCCTGTGACCTTGGCCAGCATTATCTGAAGGTGTAGGTAAGACCCGGCATCAAGGTACCCATATTATACTGCAGGTTAAATGTAACCGTGTTCTTTTTCTGTTGCGGTGCCTTCAATTTGGCATAGCGGTGATAGTTGTTTACTACCAGTTTTCCGGTCAGGTAACCAACGGCAGCTCCCGTGAGTACATCTGTAGCCCAGTGCTTGTTTTCGGCAATTCTGCTTAAGCCGATAAGCGTTGCTGCGGAATAAGCAACTATAGGTACCAGGGGTTTGTTATGATATTCCATTGCAAATACGGTTGCCGCTGCAAAAGCTACCGTAGTGTGGCCCGAGGGAAAAGAACTGTTTGTTGTCCTACCATTCGGGTCTTTCGGCGTCTTATAGAAAGGGCCATAAAACGTGGGTTCCGCCTGCACCTTCGTAGAGTCAGTAAAATACGGTCTTGCCCTTCCCGACAAAAATTTAAGAACACTTTCTATCGCTCCGCCAGTGATATAGGCTTGCGTTGCCAGCCAGGTGGTAGTCTGCATTTTGTCATTATGGAAGACGTAGCCATAAGCACCAAGTGCTGCCAGGGTGTATCCTTCATAGATGCCGCCAAAATTGGTTACCTGGGCGCTGATACTTCGTAACGTGCTGCTGTTGTTTCGTATCTGTAGTGCCTTATGTTGAATGGGCTCGTCCAACAACGACAGGCCACCGGCAACGAGAGCAAATTTCCCCGTCGTGATCCAGTCTTGTTTGGTCATATGGAACGGTTTCGTAAACGCTTGCTTTATATCGCTGCCTAACAAAATGAAGTAAGATGGAAAGGTAATCTTTGTCGACTCGTTGTATGCAGCTGGCTTCGTGTTATTGACCTGTCCTCCTGCACTATCAGTTTTCTTGCTTAGACTATCCAGCTTTTTTATTAATGTGTCGGGCTTTTGGGCCAGCAAAGAACAAGACAGGTACAGAAACGTAATAAGAGCTAAACCTTTCTTCATAGTTATCCAATTTAAACGTTTACCGTTTTATACCGATCCCGATTAAAAAAGTGTGCCGTTTTAACGGGCAAAGGAAGTCTTGGAAAACATCTTGTTCAACGATGTCTCTTTAATTTAGAATATGTCCAATGGAATTTACATGTCTATTATGTAGGAAAGAATAATAATAAAGGAAAGAAGCCATCGCTAGGCAACCACATTTGAGTCCTTTACTGTTTCTGATTGTTCCAGCGTGAGTTTTTGAAAATGCAATTCTTTTAGTTGTTTGTAAAGGGCGAGGAGTTCCTGCTTTGGTTTACCAAACTCCATAGCGAGCTCTAGTTCAATGGTTTTCGCCCTAATGGCTTTTTCAAGTTCAGGATGTCTCATTGGTTCTCCGGTTGATGAAAGCTTCGGAATAAGAAACAAATAACGTTCCGTTTTAAATTGAACTGGCGGTGGAAAAAACCAGCTTACAATCCCCAAAAAGTGTTGAGGTTTTTGGACGAAACTGACAGTTTACTAAAAAACCTTATGCAGACATCTGGAAAAATGTATCGGCACCGGGTGTAAAGACTGCCCGGTAGAAACCGGCAGCAATTTCACTTCTCAATTCAGGATCGAAAACGATTCGTTCAATAATATTCTTTTGGTGCTCGTTTAGGCTGGTGGCAAATTCCGCCTTCGGAAGATACCTGCCGTGCATTTTGCCTTGTATCGCAGTTCCTAAAACATTTACAAATGGGAATTCGGAAGGGGAAAGACGTTCAAGCCACCTTTTACTCTCTTCGTAGTCCTTGACCTGGTAATAATAGAGGGCAAAACCTAGTTTCATGCAAGCTGAAGGATCCTGGGTTAAATGTAATGCCTGTGTTAACAGTGAAAACCCATTCTCGTACTCGCCCAACATAACTAAGCTCAGTCCCATGGTACCAAGATTACTCACCGCCGTGGGATTTAACCCGATACAGCGGTCAATTACTTCAATGGCTTTTTCCTTTTGCCCCGACAGGACCAGTGCCCATGCTAAGGCTTTCTGAGCATGTTGCGATCTTGAATTCAATCGAACAGCCTTGTTGGCTAATTCCAGTCCTTTTTCTAGTAATGGCTGGTTCCGTTCTCGCGAACTGGCGAACTTGTCGAGATACAACTTTGCTAGTATCGCTGTGATCAGGGCATTATCATCATTGAGCCGGTAAGCATTTTCTATCGATTGCAGTGTTGCTTCAAACTTTTTCGTATCATAGTCATATGTGTAGTCAAAGTACTGGAAGATGGCGTCATGTATTACGTCGTTCTCCGATGAATTCTTCCATGGCTTCAACTT
>DATDNL010000229.1:0-3914 GCA_036518315.1 Flavisolibacter sp.
CATATTATTTTTGTTTATTATTTTTAAACCAGCTCTTTTAGGACTCCTCTTCGTAGTCTGCAACTCCCGGATCAAACCAGGCAATAACCGGCTTGCAGGCGAATTACAGGCATTTTACAGGCAAATTAAGGCGTCTTGACGTCGTCCAAAGCGCAGGTTTGTTGCCCGTTTGCTCCTGCCACGGCCTGTCCAGAACCCCCTCCTGCTGGCGACGGGCCGCCGGCAAACCTTTCCACATCCTTCCAACATTTTAAAAATGAAAAGTTTTCAATCGAAATTTTACTTATTTTCATAGCCGTTCGCTTGCTAAAACACGATAGAGTTTATACTAAAAAAAACCCCTGTCTATGGCAAGCAACGGATTATACTCTCCCGCTTTTGAGCATGATGCATGCGGTATCGGCTTTGTTGTAAACATCAAAGAGCATAAATCCCATCAAATTATTTCGGACGCGTTAACCATCCTTGAAAACATGGAGCACCGTGGTGCCTGCGGCTGCGAAAACAATACCGGTGATGGTGCAGGTATTATGTTTCAAACACCACACGAGTTCTTCTTTGACGAATGCGTGAAACTCGGAGTACACCTCCCTCCCTTTAAGAAATACGGCGTTGGTGTATTGTTTTTTCCAAAGGACATTAGGTTGAAGGAAGAATGCCGCGACATCTTGAACCGCTGCGCCGAAAAGTTAGGCTTAGAAATCCTAACCTATCGAAAAGTTGCAGTCAATGCCGACGGAATTGGTGTCACAGCATTATCAGTAGAACCTGAGATCGAACAAGTCTTTGTGGCTTGCCCCGACCACATCAATAATCCTGAGGATTTCGAAAGGAAGTTGTTCTTACTGAAAAACTATGCTTCCCATACTATATTCAATACAGTAAAACAAGACGCAATCGGATTCTATATCGCCTCCTTCTCATACAAGACTGTCGTTTATAAGGGTCAACTTACCAGTGGCCAGTTGAGGGAATATTTTCCTGATCTAAGTGACAAACGCTTAGTCTCTGCATTTGGGCTGGTTCACTCCCGCTTTGCTACCAACACCTTCCCTTCCTGGAAACTCGCACAACCATTCCGCTACATTGCCCATAATGGTGAGATCAACACCTTACAGGGAAATCTTAATTGGCTGAAAACAAGCGAAAAGAATTTTACGTCCCCTTACTTCTCTAAAGAAGAAATGGACATTTTATTGCCGATCATTACCAGTGGTCAGTCAGACTCGGCTTGCCTTGATAACATGATCGAGCTTCTCACGCTCTGCGGACGTTCCCTGCCCCACGTAATGATGATGTTGATTCCGGAAGCCTGGGACGACAATGATCACATGGACCCGGTGAAAAGAGCATTCTATGAGTTTCACTCCGCCTTCATGGAACCATGGGATGGCCCGGCATCTATTTCCTTCACAGATGGAAAAATAATTGGCGCGACGCTGGATAGAAATGGGCTACGCCCTTCACGTTATTGCGTAACGACTGACGACAGGGTTATCATGGCATCGGAAACCGGTGTTCTTCCCATCGATCCTAAACTGGTAAAAGAATACGGTCGCCTGCAGCCCGGAAAGATGTTCGTCGTGGATATGGAACAGGGAAGAATCATCAGTGATGACGAACTGAAAGCCACCATCTGTTCACAAAAGCCCTATGCCGAGTGGTTGAATAAATATAAAATCCGTCTCGAAGAGTTACCTCAGCCTCGTGTGACCTTTACCGAAATTGACCACGACCAGATTTTTAAATACCAAAAAGCGTTTGGCTATTCAACTGAAGACCTCGAGACCATCATAACTCCTATGGCACTGGAGGGCAAGGAGCCCATCGGGTCTATGGGTTCTGACGTTCCACTCGCCGTATTAAGTGATCAGCCGCAACACATAAGCAGCTACTTCAAACAATTGTTCGCACAGGTGACAAATCCGCCTATCGATCCTATCAGGGAAAGAATGGTGATGTCTTTAGCGACTTTCGTTGGAAACAATGGCAATCTCTTGACTGAAGATCCGTTGTCATGTCATAGCGTAGCCCTGAAGCAGCCCGTGTTGACCAACTATGAACTTGAAAAGATCAGGAGTATTGACACTGGCGTGTTCCAGGCAAAAACACTTCAATGCTATTTCCGTGCAGATGGCAAACCGGGCTCTTTGAAGAAAGGCCTTGACCGCCTGTGCCGTTATGCCACCGACGCCGTCGAAGACGGCTTCGAAGTCTTGGTGTTAACAGACAGGGCGATCGACTCTGATCACGCCCCGATACCTTCTTTACTTGCAACGGCTGCTGTTCACCATCATTTGATACGTAAAGGTTACCGCGGCCAGGTAGGACTTGTAATTGAAGCAGGAGATGTGTGGGAAGTTCACCACTTTGCCTGTCTCATTGGTTTTGGCGCCACTGCCATCAACCCCTACCTCGCATTTGCAACCATAAGAGATTTAAAGGAGATCGGCCAGATACAGACGCAACTCGACGACAAACATCTATATAAGAATTACACAAAAGCAGTGTGCGACGGTTTATTGAAAGTGTTTTCGAAGATGGGTATATCAACCCTGCAGTCTTACCAGGGTGCTCAAATCTTTGAGATATTAGGTATCAATAAATCTGTTGTTGACCAATACTTCACCGGCACTGTTTCGCGCATCGAAGGAATGGGATTAGATGAAATTGCAAAAGAAGCGCTTGCAAAACATATGTTCGCGTTCAGCAAACAAACCTTGCCTTTCGAGCAGCTGACAACAGGTGGTGTTTATCAATGGAAACGTAAAGGTGAGTTCCACCTGTTCAATCCACAAACGATTCACCTGCTGCAACAGGCGACTAAGAATAATGACTATCACATTTTCAAAAAATATTCAAAGCTGGTCAATGAGCAAAGTGAGAAAGCCTGCACTCTCCGAAGCCTATTCGAGTTCAAACGAAACCGGCCTTCCATTCATTTGGATGAAGTAGAGTCGGCAGAGAAGATATTCAAGCGCTTTGCCACCGGTGCTATGAGTTTTGGTTCTATCTCGCACGAGGCACATTCAACTCTGGCGATAGCAATGAACCGGATCGGTGCGAAAAGCAATACGGGTGAAGGTGGCGAAGATGAACTGCGCTATCAACCGATGGCAAATGGCGACTCCATGCGTTCCGCTATCAAGCAAGTGGCTTCTGCACGTTTTGGCGTGACAAGCTATTACCTGACCATGGCGGATGAGCTCCAGATTAAAATGGCACAGGGAGCAAAACCCGGAGAGGGTGGACAATTACCCGGTCATAAGGTAGATGAATGGATCGGCAAGGTTCGTCACTCAACTCCTGGTGTCGGCTTGATCTCTCCTCCCCCACACCACGATATTTATTCTATCGAAGACCTGGCACAGTTAATCTTCGACCTTAAGAATTCCAACAGGGCTGCCCGGATAAGCGTGAAGCTGGTTTCAAAAGCAGGAGTCGGAACTATTGCTGCAGGTGTTGCGAAAGCAAAGGCAGACGTAATCTTGATTTCCGGTCATGATGGTGGCACCGGGGCTTCTCCCATTTCATCCATCAAACATGCAGGCTTGCCTTGGGAACTGGGTCTTGCGGAAACACATCAAACTCTTGTAAAAAATAAGTTACGCAGCCGTGTGGTAGTACAGGCCGACGGACAACTGAGAACAGGACGTGATATCGCGATCGCAACTTTATTAGGTGCTGAAGAATGGGGTATTGCCACCGCAGCACTGGTCGTCGAAGGTTGCATCATGATGCGCAAGTGCCACGAGAACACCTGTCCTGTTGGAATCGCTACGCAAAACCCTGAATTAAGAAAACGTTTCAGCGGCAACCCTGATCACGTAGTGAACTATTTCAAAATGGTTGTACAGGAATTGAGAGAGATCATGGCGGAATTAGGTTTCAGAACGGTTAACGAAATGGTTGGA
>DATDNL010000230.1:0-4462 GCA_036518315.1 Flavisolibacter sp.
ATTTGAGCTTTCCTATCGTCGCTACCTGGATATTGAAAAAGCAGAAGCACAGGCAAGAGAATCGCAAATTCAATTGGCTTTGGAAAGGGTGCGTGCAAGAACGATGGCCATGCAGAAAAGTGAAGAACTCAAAAGTGCCGCAGCTTTATTATTTCAGCAAGTAAAAGAATTAGGAGTGCCTGCTTATAGTTGCGGCTACAATATTTGGGAAAAAGATGAAAAGGAATTTACATCATGGATGAGTACGCAGGATGGCAGTGAAATCAATGCCGTCTATAATATCCCATTAACCGAGGACGCCAATTTCATCCGCTATGTTGAGTCGAAAGAAAAAGGCGAATCCTTTTTTGTTTTAGCACTGCGTGGTGAACGAATGCAGGAACATTATCAATACCTGAAAACAATTCCTGCGTTCAAAGCCTATTTTGAATACGCAACCAGTGTAGGCTTCATTCCTCCGGAAACACAAATACATCACATTGCCAATTTCTCCAGGGGAAACTTGTTGTTTATTACGTTGGAGCCTTGTCCTGAATATCATGACGTATTTAGACGATTTGCGGCAGTTTTTGAACAAACCTATACCCGCTTCCTCGATCTTCAGAAGGCAGAAGCGCAGGCGAAGGAAGCTAAAGTGGAAACTGCCCTTGAGCGAATCAGGAGTAGGTCAATGGCCATGCAAAAAAGTGAGGAGCTTAAGGACCTTATTCGTCTTGTGAATGAGCAGCTTGTCCAGTTGGACGTCTTTGTTCAGCATGCTGGATTTATTATCGATTATAAAGAAAGGGATGACATGAATATCTGGCTTGCGGACCCACACGAGGTACCCTTCCAGGTAACCCTTCCCTATTTCGACTGTGCTCATTGGAATAGCTTTATTGATGCGAAGAAGACGGGAAAAGATTTTTTTACAAACCTTCTGTCATTTGAAGAGAAGAACAAGTTTTACGAGGATCTTTTCCAGTTAATACCGGGCGCACAAGAAGAAGCAAAAGCATATTATTTAAGTTGTGCCGGGCTCGCCATTTCTACGGTCTTGTTGGATAATGTTGGGCTGTATATTGAGAATTTTTCCGGTATCCCCTATACAACCGAAGAGAACAATATCCTGGCGCGTTTTGGAAAGGTATTCCAACAAGCGTACACTCGCTTTCTCGATCTTCAAAAAGCAGAGAGGCAAGCCAGGGAATCACAAGTTCAGCTAGCATTGGAGAGAGTGCGGGCCAGGACAATGGCCATGCAACACAGTGATGAACTAGCAGATGCTGCCTACATCCTGTTTCAACAGTTCAAACAATTGGGCGAGGATCCAATACAAATCACTATTGGCATTTTTAACGAAGCGCAGAACCTGATCGAGTTTCGAATCACTGGTGCCGACGGCTCCGGGTCAAAAATTGATCAAGTATTCAATGCAAGTATTGACGAGCCGACGTTGATTAACAAAATATTCGTGGCATGGAAAGAAAATAAGAAATCTACGGTAATAAGCCTTAAGGGTAAAGAACTTCTGCAATGGATCGAATATCGAAATAAAATAAGCGGAAAACATGCCTATGAAACCAAAGTACAGGCCTCTCATGTTTCGGTAGCTTTTTTTTCAAAAGGTGTGCTTTCTATTTCCACAATAGAAAGGTTGCCGGAAGAAACGATTGACATATTGGAAAGATTCGCCACTGTGTTTGACCTGACTTACACTCGTTTCCTCGATTTGAAGCAGGCAGAGAAACAGGCAAGGGAAGCCCAGATTGAGTCTGCGCTGGAAAAAGTGCGGTCTCGATCTTTGGCAATGCACAACTCGAATGAGTTGGAAAAGGTTGTTACCGCTTTGTTCGAACGTCTTGTGGACCTGGGCCTCACCATCGACGGTGCGTTAATTTTTCTTTTTGACCGGGAAAAGAGGGATATACAACTTTGGATAGCAACAAAACAATTACCTGCACCTGTTAGGATTGACATGCCTTACGACGCTGAAATTGAAAACAATCTTATTCTACAAGACCTCTGGCATGCGGTCGAAACCGGAGAACATATTTTTAATAGATCGTATTCAGGCGAGGCCAAGGATGACTATTTCAGATACATTGTAAAGTACAATGAATCTAAAATTCCCGAGCCCGTGAGGCGCCTTCAAATCGAAACCGAAACCTGGACGGGATGCTTTGCTGCTGAGAAAAATTCTTTACTTGGGTTTGACAGTTGGTCTGGATCGATTACAAAGGTCGAAGATTTTCAAATCTTAGTACGTTTCGCCAGGGTATTTGAGCAAGCATACATTCGTTTCCTGGATCTAAGGAATGCAGAAGCGCAGGCAAGAGAATCACAGATCGAAACCGCACTTGAAAAAGTAAGAAGCCGGACACTCGCTATGCAGCACTCCGATGAACTTGCGGAAACGGCGGCGGTGCTGTTTCAACAATTGATTAACCTTGGAATTGAACCAAACCGGTTATATATCGGTATTGCTGAAGACAATACCGACGACATTGAATTCTGGATCACAGACGAAGATGGTACAAAGGTGAGCACTATGTTTAAGGGCGACGGGAGCAAGAATGCGTCAATTAAGAAAATGGTTGATGGCTGGAGGGCGGGGCAGAAGTCTATTCTCATCGACATGGAGGGAAAAGAACTTGAAGACTATTTCCGCTACCTCGGCGAGGAATTGCATGTACCTTTTAAAGGTGGTCTTTCGCAAAGAAGAAGATGGCAATACATCGCTTTCTTTTCGAAGGGATTCATTGGAATGGCTTCTCCCGAAGAACAGAAAGGAGAAGTGCTACAACTGCTCGAGCGATTTGCTTACGTGTTTAATCTCACCTTCACCCGTTTCAATGACCTAAAACTTGCAGAGGCGCATGCATTTCAGGCGCAACAAGACCTGGTAGAGATAAAAGAAGCCCGTCGAAGAGCAGAAGAAGCACTTGCCGAATTGAAAGCTACACAAGCACAGTTGATCCATTCTGAAAAAATGGCTTCCCTCGGGGAGTTGACTGCGGGTATAGCTCACGAAATTCAGAACCCTTTGAACTTCGTAAACAATTTTTCTGAAGTGAGTGGCGAGTTGTTGGAGGAAATAAAGTTGGAACTTGACAGGGGAGACGTTGATGAAGCAAAAGCCATTGTGGAAGATGTAAAACAGAACCTGCAAAAGATCGCTCATCATGGTAAAAGAGCTGATGGCATCGTGAAAAGCATGCTCCAGCACTCGAGGAAGGGCTCAGGTCAAAAGGACCAGGTGGATATCAATTCATTGGTCGACGAGTACTTGAGAATGAGTTATCATGGTTTCAGGGCCAAAGACAAGTCATTTAACGCGATTCTGGAGACACATTACGATCCTGAGGTAAAAACAGTTAGCATCATCGGACAGGATATTGGACGCGTATTGCTCAACTTATTCAATAATGCGTTTTACGCGGTGAATGAAAGAAAAAAAGAAGAGCAAAATGGTTTCGAGCCAACGATACAGGTAGCCACGGCAAGGCTAAAAGGAGCAGTAGAGATACGGGTAAAGGACAATGGAACCGGTATTCCTGGTAAAGTACTGGAAAAGATCTACCAACCTTTCTTTACAACAAAACCTACCGGGGAAGGAACCGGTCTTGGATTGAGTTTGAGTTACGACATTATCACCAAAGGGCATGGTGGCGATATGAAAGTGGAGACTAAAGAATTAGAAGGAACTGAGTTTATTATTCAACTACCCAATTCCCCACCCTTATGAAGTCTTTTTTGAAGTTAATGTTGGTCTTATTGCCCGTATTTACCGAGGCCCAGGCAACTTCATTGGATAGCCTGGAGAAGGCGCTTGCGTCATCAAAACAGGATTCAACCAGCTATATTATCTGCCGTCGTATCTATGATTTTTATGAAGAAATCAATAGGGATTCAGCTATTTATTATGCAGACAGAAGTTTTCAACTGGCAAAAAGAAATAATAAAAAACTCGCGGAAGTGCTCACGATGGATAACATGGCTTACCAGTTAATTGGACTGGGGAAGTATGCTAACGCACTCCAGTATTTGCTGGATGCATTTAAAATTGCCCAGGATCCATCAAACGACAACGAAATAACGTGGGAGCTATTCTCACATTCCTTTAGGGCGCTCGTTCCTGGCAGTAATAGACTATTGGTTCTTGCCTATACACATCACATTTATGGTATCCTGATGTTGCAGACCGACAATAGTGACCAGGCGACTTTTCATTTTACAAAAGCGAGAGAGCTCTCATCAGTGATTGGCCATGGGGTAAGGCAAATGATGGCTGATATGAATCTTGGCAGGTGCTATATGGCGAAGAATCAACTGGATTCGGCACTCATGTTTGAAAACGAAGCTGAGAAACTCGCAAGTACTACGAATTTTAAGAAATACCTCGGACAGGTATATTCCACCAAAGCCAGTATTTACCTTCAAAAGAATGACGAGAAGGACGCGCTGCAATTTTTCCGCAAAG
>DATDNL010000231.1:0-11051 GCA_036518315.1 Flavisolibacter sp.
TTCCGACATTGGGTACAGCTGCCGATAGAAATTCAAATAATCTTCATCTTTCAACTCAGAGGGTTGTTTGGTCCAGATGGGAGCCGTGTCATTGATGATGTTGGGTACGTCTATCGATTTGTATTTGGTCTCGCCCTTTTCGTCCGTTCCGTCTTCAACGCTTTCCTGCCTTGTTCCAAACTGAACGGGCACTGGCAAGAACTTCGCGTACTTATCCAGTATCTCCTGTATTTTATGTTCTTGCAGAAACTCCTCGGACTCTTTATTTACATAAAGAATGACATCCGTACCACGGGTTAATTTGGTCCCTTCAGTGATCTCGAATTCAGTACTTCCGTCACAAACCCACCGGGCAGGCTCCGCGCCCTCCTGGTAAGAAAGGGTCTCTATTTCCACCTTATCCGCTACCATAAAAGCGGAGTAAAAGCCAAGGCCAAACTTTCCGATGATTTCGTTGGCGTCCTTTGCTTCCTTAAATTTTTCCATGAACTCGGTCGCACCGGAAAAGGCGATCTGGTTGATATATTTCTTCACTTCCTCGGCTGTCATACCAAGGCCTTTGTCACTGACGGTAATAGTCTTAGCCTTCTCATCGACCGAAACCTGTATGGTCAGGTCACCCAATTCCTTGTTGTACTGCCCCAGGGACGACAATCTTTTGATCTTTTGAGTAGCGTCAACCGCGTTACTGACAAGCTCCCTGAGGAAAATCTCGTTATCGGAGTAAAGGAATTTTTTAATTATCGGGAAAATGTTTTCCGTGTGAATGGATATCGTGCCTTTTTCTGCAACCATAATTATGTAGTTATAAATGTTGATTAATCGCAACAGGTTTTATCAATAGCTGTTCCAAACCGGCTAAACTTGCCAGATTGACAGCACTATACAGCAGGTAAAGACAGTTCGTACCGCCGAACAAACAATTAAACCCATGCTCTTGGCAATTCAGACTCTTTTTCATTGACTCCGGCTTAAATCCGCTGCAATTTTACATCATCAAACACGTCCTATCTTAACTCCTCATACAGCAGTAATCAAAAGCGGCCCCGTAAGGCCGCTTCTTCTTTCGAACATTTTACCGTTGACAAGCAAAAGAAAGGTAAGCAATCTTTTCACTCATTCCCCAATTCGTTTTCCCGACTACTTACCTCCTGATGATATATAGTAAGAGAGATTAAGGTGTTACTATTTTCATGCCAGCAACTTTTCTCAATAATCCCTATAATATCTCCTTGCCAGCACCAATACAGTCGCCCTTCCGCTCACCACGCTTCCCACGCTCCGGTATTTGAATTCGATGTGGTCAATATAGCGTCCTTCCCTCCCCAAGTCGATCACGCGACTAAATTGGTTGGAAGCCAAGGTCTCATCAACATTCGGTTCGAGCTTGTCACCATTGTCAAAATAGATCTTCAACTCATTAAGCCTGATATCCCTGTCTTCCACCTTAAACCGCAAGGCTGTATAAAGTGTCCTGTTTTTTACATCGATAATGTCCTTGTCCCTAACATGATTTACTTTCTTTTCAGCCAGCAAGTCCCAGCCCTCTTCAATTCCCAGTGACCTTCTCGAAGAATGGCAGGAAAGGAGGGAGACAAGCGACAACGCAATTCCGCAATTTCTTAATAGAGTAAACATAGTCTGCATCGTTTTTTTCTTCTCAAACAAAAGGCGTTCCTTTTAAGCCTACTGGTGGTATGGCTATTGCACATTTGTACTGAAACTGTCAATATGAAAAAGATACTCATTGCAGCAACTGCCGTCGGAGCAGCTATCGCGGGAATCATACTCTACAATAAAAGACGCATGAACGGCGGATCGGCCCAGGTTGAGGACGCGGCAAAAAATGCCTATGACACCATGAATAACGGGTTGGGCAAGATTGAAAGGAGTGCTTTCCATAGCATGGGATAACTTTGATCAATGAGCCAGGCCTTTGTAAAAGAGGAAGATGCGCAATGGTTGCATGATGTGCCCCCGACCATTGCGGCTCTCATTAACTATCTCACCAATGAGAACAATGGCATTCGTGTTTATGAACAGAAAACTTTCTTTCATCCGAAGGAGAAAAAGGAAGTGCACCAAATGAGCAACGGTTTACTCTACGCCAAGAATGAGGAAGGCAAGTGGTACATTGTCTGGTAGTCACAGTTTCGACAGACGTTTAAGAAGGTAATACCGTAAAAAATTCAGTCCTTTTGATCCGACTCAAATCCTTAATAGGTTTTATACGAATTTTGTCCAAAAATTGCCTAATACGAGGGTCGAAATTTTAAACAAACTTTTACCTTTAATTCTTTAAGTCAACCCTGGCTTCACCCTTGACAATGAATACAAACCCAAATTTATTGCTTCAGAGCATTAATGAAGCTATTGTCGTACTAGATACGGATGGGTACGTGGTATATTCCACTCCTGCAGTAACCACAACTACAGGCTTTTCTTCTTCAGATCTCCTGAATCAACATCTTGCTATATTCTATCCCGGCGCCGAAGACCTTGTAAAAGCCGAGTATGAGCTTGGACTGGCGCTCAAAAAGGGAAGACTGGTTTCGGAGGGATGGCGCGCAAAAAAAGGCAACCAGCAGTTCTGGGCAGAGGCATCCCTTGCGCCGTTCTACGATGAACAAAAAAAGTTAGCAGGATATACTTATATCATCAGGGATATTTCCGAAAAAAAACACTGGGAGATCGAGCTTCGCCAAAGTGAAGAACGCTTTCGACTTACTGTTGAGGGCGTACGGGATTACGCGATATTCATGCTCGACACTACTGGTCATATCATGTCCTGGAATGAGGGTGCTGAGCGCATCAAGGGCTGGTCGGCCAACGAGATCATCGGTAAACATTTTTCCACCTTCTATACTACCGAAGACCTGGAAGATAAGAAGCCCGAGAGGGAATTAAAGATTGCCATCGCGACTGGAAAATACGAAGAAGAGGGCTGGAGGGTCCGCAAAAATGGTTCAGTGTTTTGGGCCAACGTAGTGATCACTGCCTTATACAACGAGCAAAACAAACATATTGGCTTCTCCAAGGTTACCCGCGATCTTACCGATAAAAAAATGAGCGAAGAAAGTCTGCGCCAGAGTGAAGAACGCTACCGTTCGCTTGTAGAGCAGGTAACCGACTACGGTATTTTCATGCTTGACGAGAAGGGAAGGATCATAAGTTGGAATGAAGGAGCGAGGCGCATTAAGGGATACGAACAAAGCGATATTATCGGCAAGTACTTTTCCATTTTCTATCCTGAAGAAGACATTCTGAATGGCAAGCCCGCCTATGAGCTTAAAGTTGCCCGCGCTGAAGGGAAATACGAAGAAGAAGGCTGGAGAGTAAAAAAAGATGGAAGTCTTTTCTGGGCCAGTGTGGTCATCACAGCCATTTACAATAGCAATGGAATTCATATCGGCTTTTCAAAAGTCACGAGGGATCTCACTGAACGAAAAGAAGCTGAGAGAGCCTTGCGCGAGAGCTATGAGCGCTACCGACTTCTTGCAGATCAATTGAAAGCCACCAATACGCAACTGAGCTATGCGAACCAGGAACTGGAACAGTTTACCTCGATTGTCTCACACGACCTCCAGGAGCCTATCCGCACCATCAAGAGCTTCCTGCAACTCATCAACATTAAGCTGAATAACGAGCAGAATGATGATCTAAAAACCTATATAGAAAAGGCCGTGACTGCTGCAGACCGTATGAAGATATTGATCCAAAATCTTCTTCATTATTCGCAGTTGAGTAAAGGTGAGCTTGTGGAGGAAACAATGAGCGTTGAGGATATCATCAATGAAGCAGTTCAAAACGTCCGGTCGTCTGTAGCGAAGAACAACGCTCAGATTAGTATCGAGACCGACGTACACACCATCGAGGGCGACCGTGTGCAGCTGGTGCAGTTAATACAGAACTTGTTGAGCAATGCACTCAAGTTTACGGATAGGCAATCGCCAAAAATTAAGATCAGCGCGGTTCGCGAAAACGGCCATGTAAAGTTTTCTGTGAGCGACAATGGCATTGGCATCGCAGAAACGGATCTCAATAAAGTGTTCGAGATCTTCAGGCGACTTCATACTAATAAAGCTTATCCTGGTACAGGAATTGGCCTGGCCATATGCAAGAAGATCGTAGACCGGCATCGTGGAAAAATATGGCCCGAATCGAAACCGGGCAAAGGCACTACATTTTATTTCACTCTGAACGAAGAACAGGAAACCGCACCCCACTATGAAGAGGTATAAGATCATTATAGTCGAGAATGACGAGGACGAACAGCTTTTTATGAAGGAAGGGTTCGAGACTGCCAACCTGTTCGAGGTCATTGCTGTAGTGCTAAATGGAGATACACTCTTCGAATGGCTGACTCAAAATGTCAATTCTCTCCCGGACATCATACTTTCCGATCTGAATATGCCCGGTAAGAATGGCTACGATGTCATCAAAGAGGTAAAGTCAAACCCTCTTTATTCCCACATTCCCGTCGTCATTACTTCAACCTCGTCTACGCGCACTATTATGGAAAAATGTATTACGGCCGGCGCCTCGGAATACATTGTCAAGCCGGAGACCTTTATTGAGTACGTTCCGTACGTGAAAGATTTATATAATCGTGTAGAGGAAAAACAGTTGGTAAAATAGCTCCACCGTTAATTATTAACTACAGAAGAAATCAGTTCTTTCAGTGCTTTGTACTCGCTGGGCTTAGTAATAAAGCCATCTGCTCCCAATTCCTTCGCAATCTCTCTTTCTCTGTCCTGCGAAGATGTCGTGAACATGATGACAGGAATATGCCTCAGGTGATCCGTCTTTTTAAATTCCGCGAGACATTGCCAGCCACTTACGATAGGCATGTTGATGTCAAGGAAGATCACGTCCGGTAAGCCCGTATGCTTATCCAGTAGAACGCTCAGTCCCGTTTTAGAGTCATCATAATGTTCAAATGCAATAGAGGAGTTGATTTCCCAAAGCGCTTCTTTAAAAAGTTCGGCGTCATCCCGGTCATCATCAATAAGCAAAACCTGTTTCATAAAGACTAGATATTCTTATTCTGTTGTTGGAGCGGAAGATACGTCACAAAAATTGCTCCTTTGTCAGGTTCGCCAAACGCTTTAATAAAACCGCCGTGTCTTTCGGCGATTCTTTTGCATAATGACAGCCCCAGGCCAGTACCTTCAAAGAGATCTTTTGAATTAAGCCTTAGGAAGGTTTCGAAGATCTTCTCTGCAAATTCCTGTTCAAATCCAATTCCATTGTCACTGATTTTTATCTCGGCAAACTTTCTTCCTTCAACAGTGCTGATGGTGGAGGAAATGTTAATTACCGGTGGTTGCGCAGGGTTGGAGAACTTCAACGAGTTGTTGATAAGATTATAAAACAACTGGTAGAGCAACACGGATGCTCCGTCTACCTCGGGTAATTCTTCGCAATTGATGGTCGCCATCTTTTGTGTGATGATCAACTCGAGGTCTGATTCAATGTCTTTGATGGTGTCGTTGAGGTTTACCCTTTCAATCTTCTGGTGTGCTGCACTCAACATCGAATAATTTAGTACCCCGTCAATCATAACACTCATCCTTTCAACGGCAGAATTTACTTTCTTCAGGTACAACCGACCCGTTTCGGAAAATGAGGATTGACCATCGTCAGCGAGCCGGCCTGCAAAGGTCTTTATCTTTCGCAGTGGCTCCTTCAAATCGTGGCTGGCGACGTGTGCAAACTGCTGAAGCTCATTATTGGATTGTTTCAGAGAAGCATTCAACGCATGAAGCTCCTCGGTTCGTTTCAATACTTCTTCTTCTAAGATGGAGGCGTGTTCTCTTGATGCGTGTATATCGGTCGCAGAGCCAAACCATTTGATAATATTTCCGTTTTCATCCCTGTAAGGAATGGCCCTGCTTAGAAACCAGCGGTATTCACCACTCTTCATTTGTATGCGATGTTCAATTAAATATTCCGTCCCATTTACTGTCGCCTCCTTCCATGCCCTTTCCGTTGCCCTTAGATCATTTGGGTGGACCAGGCCTCCCCATTGCCATAATCCCTCATCATTTTTATAGGCGCCCGCAAACTCGCCTACCCGGTCGTTATAATAGATAACGTCTCCATTTGGTTGCGCCACCCATACCAATTGCGGAACTGCGTTTGCCAACTCGTTCAATTCTTTCTGGCTTTGCTCAATTTTTTTTCTTACCACGACCGTTTCTGTAACATCAATAGCTGCCCCAATGATTCCTTCTGTATGCCCGTTTTCATTTTTCAGGGGCTGGTAAATAAAATTCAGGTAGAAGATGTGTGGTTTACCATCGTGTAGTAGCTGTACAGGTACCTCGCTGCCATTGAAAGCCGTTCCGGTTTGATAAACCTGTTGCAACAACTGTATAAAGCCTTGCTCTACAAGCTCGGGTAGGGCATCAGCAATCGGCCTGTTGATTACTTCTTCATATGTTTTTCCCCATAACTGCAAACCTTTCTCATTCACGATTTCTATCACCATGGACGGTCCTTTAAGCAGGACGGTGCCAATGGGCGACTGCCTGATCATTTCACGCATATTGGCTTCTGCTGCAGCACGGTTTTTCGAGATCTTAATATTGGCTTCAACGCGCGCCAGTAACTCCTTTGCCGAAAAAGGTTTAACAAGGTAGTCGTCTGCGCCCGCATCGAGGCCTTCCACCTTTGCCTCATCACCTGCACGAGCGGACAATAAGATCACCGGCAGATTCTTTTGGTCAGGATGTTGCCTGATTCTTTTCAGCAACTCAAAGCCATCCAGCCTTGGCATCATAATGTCAGAAAGCAGCAGATCGGGAGCTTCATGAATCACTTTGTTGAAAGCATCCTCTCCATCCAACGCTGTAATAACCTTGAACTCCTGCGACAGTAATCTTTTCACATAATGCCTCATGTCTGCGTTATCATCTGCGAGCAACACTTTATACTTCTTCGTTGTCTTCGTCTCCCTTACAGATTCATTGTCCTCTTCATCAAATTGATCCTCGCTGTGACCGTAATTCCATTTCATTGCCTCCTGTGCAAATGCCTCTCCGGAACCCGACAGCGAAGTTGAAGCCTCTACTATCTTTTCTTTGTCCAGGTGCTCATCGCCTGCAGGCACGCTAACCGTAAACGTGGAACCTTTATCTACCTCGCTAGTTACCCATATATTGCCCTGGTGCATTCTCACCAGTTCTTTCACCATGGCCAAACCAATACCAGTACCTTCCTGGCTACGGCCCTGGGTGCTTTCTACCCTGTGAAACCGGTCGAACACCTTCCCGAGCTGATCTTGCGGGATGCCAATGCCTGTATCTGAAACCGATAGGATTATATTGTTTTCTTCTTCCTTCAGCTTAACAGTGATGGTTCCTTCATTGGTATACTTAAATGCATTGGAAACAAGGTTGAGCACGATCTTTTCCCACATGTCCACGTCCACGTACACCTTGTTGCTGATCCCCTCGCATTGATACACCAGTTTCATTCCTGCTTTTTCAATTGCCGAACGGAAGGTGCTTGCAAGCTCCTGTGTATACGAACAGATATCAACGAGGCTGAACTTACCCTCCATTCTACCTGCCTCGATTCTTGAAAAATCAAGAAGCGTGTTCACCAGCTTTTGCATCCGCAAGGCATTCCTGTTTGCTACTTCCATCCTCATCTTGTTCTCGTTCGTGAGGGTAGGATCTTTCATCGATTCCTGTATCGGCCCAAGTAAAAGAGTAAGTGGTGTTCTGAACTCATGACTGATGTTGGAAAAGAAAGTCGTCTTCGCCCGGTCAATCTCAGCCAGGGCTTCAGCTCTTTTTCTTTCCTCCTCCAGCATATGCACATCAGAGAACGATGTGGCGACCTGGTCTGCAACCAACGTAAAAAAGCCAAGGTACTTTTCGTCAAGTAGCCTATAAGGATTCAATCCGACCGAAAGAATACCATAAGGCTCCTTGCTCGCCGACGACATGATCGGCAATACGATCAGCTTATCCGGCGACACAAGCCATGCGCCCTTTGGTAATTCGCCGACCTTCTCCAACAAGCCATCAAAGACTTGTGGCCTCCGTGTACTTAAGGTCTTCCTAATAATCTCTGCAACTGCATGGTCGGCATTAATGTCGTATTCGTTTTGAATTAGGCGGGAAGATGAAAGAAGGGGAGTGGAATGTGCAAACCGTGCTTTATTGTCTTCGATGGTTCTGAACACTGCAAATGGAAAGTCTTGCGGATTTTCCTCCAGTGTTTTAATTGTCTTCTTAATGATCTCTTCATTGGTCTTGCAATCAGCCAAACGTTTGCCAAGTTGTGTCAGCGTCTTTAGTTGTCTCTCGCTCGTTATTCTGTCCGTGTCGTCAGTGTTCGCGCAAAACATTCCAGCAGTCTTTCCATCATCACCGGGAATTGGAGTATAGGAAAAGGTGTAGTAAGTCTCTTCGGGGTAACCGTTGCGTTCCATGATCAACAGTTGCGACTCAACATAGGTTCCTTCATCCTTTTCCATCACCTGCTTCAACATCGGCTCGATATCTTTCCAGATGTCTCTCCAAACCAGGGACGCGGGTTTGCCAAGTGCCCATGGATGCTTGCCGCCCACGATAGCCTTATAGGGGTCGTTATAAAGTTTGATCAGTTCTTTGCCCCATCCAATCCAGATGGGCTGCCGCGAGGTGAGCATGATACGTACACAGGTGCGCAGGCTGTGCGGCCAGGTTTCTACTGGTCCTAGTGACGTACTCGACCAGTCATACTCTCTTATGCGCTGTCCCAATTCTCCGCCG
Organism: Flavisolibacter sp.; assembly: GCA_036518315.1. Lineage (GTDB taxonomy): Bacteria > Bacteroidota > Bacteroidia > Chitinophagales > Chitinophagaceae > Flavisolibacter. The sequence goes on from DATDNL010000231.1 coordinate 8,769, forward strand.
CCTGATAAGAATTCAGGGACCGAATTTGACAACTGGCCAGAAACCTGTGATGCCGTCATTGGTAAGGGTTAAAAGGTTAAAAGCAAATTTAGGGGCTAACCTAACCCAAAGCTTTTCTCTAACATAATTTTTACCTATATATCTTAGGTCAATGAATACTTCCAAAAACGTATGGGAGAGCACCGCAATTATTCGCTTTCCCGATTGTGATCCCTTCAATCATTTGAACAATGCCCGCTATATCGACTACTTCATTAATGCGCGGGAAGACCATATCATGGCGAATATGAACTTCAATATTTACCATTATGCTGCGCAAAATGGTTTTGGGTGGGTGGTCAGCAAAAACCAGATAGCTTATTTGCGTCCCGCTTTCCTGATGGAAACCGTCGTCATTGAATCCACGCTATTAAGGGCAGGGGAGAAGGAAGTGTTTGTTGAGATGAAAATGTGGAATGAGAGCAAGGAGAAATTGAAGTCGGTTCTCTGGAGCAATTTCGTTCACGTAAATATGAAAACACAGAGACCGGCAGAACATCCTAAGCACTTAATGGATTTGTTTAAACCTTTGGAGAAACCACTTTCGGAAGATTTGACCTTCGACGAAAGAGTGGAGCAACTAAAAGGAATTGGCTGATCCGTCTTTTCTTTCTACTTTCTTCTGTTAATAAGTACAAAAAAGGCCGCTACCACTGCAATTCCTGCCCTTTCATTCAGGAATTCTGCTAAATTTGAATCGAATGAAAAACCTGGTACTCGTTGTAAGCTTCATCGTTTGCTCTGTTTGCGCTTCTGCCCAAAAGGTCTATTTTATTTATTTACAGGCGGACAACTATAGTCCTTTTTACGTGAAGATGAACGACAAGATCTTTAGTTCCACCACCTCGGGTTACCTGATCTTATCGAGTCTTGTCGACAGTACTTACGGTTTCTCAATCGGATTTCCTTCTTCTCAACCCGAGTCACGTTTCAAAGTCACACTGGGCGGTAAGGACCGGGGTTTTCTGATTAAGAACTTTGACACGGGCTTAGGTTTATTCGATCTTCAAACGCTTACTATCACCCAATCAATCAAGGACGATTCTCCAAAAGATATTTCCTACGTAAAAAGGAACGATGAGTTTGCATCTCTTTTGTCGAAGGCGGCAAATGACACCACTTTGCTATATGCAGTTGTACGGATAAAGACAGACGATGTAGTTGTACAACAACAACCATCACCAAAACAAGCGCAGGCAGAGGAAAAACAAAAAGTAGAAGAAAAGCCGGTCGCGAAAGACTCTTCCGTTACTGTGACAACAGGAGCAGTTGTTAGTGCCGATGCTAAAAAAGAAGATGCGACGGGTCAGGCAAATACAGACATTAAAAAGGATGCTGCAATAATCGGCGTCACTGCTGCAGTCGTTTCGCAGAAGGATAGTACTCTAACTGCAAAAGACCAGGTGGCTCAGCCCATAAAGGAAACGGTCATACCCATACCGGTAGACTCTGCTGCAGAAAAGACGGCAGTAGTTGAAGCGGCTACAGATTCGGTTAATAAGGTTGCAGTGGTGACACCACCAGCCGATACAACCACAGAAGTTGTCTTTAAAAGGTCACAGGTAAAGAAATATTCGGAGAGCTCTAATTCCGAAGGTTTCGGTCTCGTCTTCTTCGATAAGTCTGATAGTGGGCAGGATACAATTCGTTTAGTCATTCCTAATCCTCCACTTGTCTTTCAATCAAACAAGGAAGGCGACTCCAGCGATGCACAAAAAGGTTTCATCCATGTCGAAGATTTAAAGACGGATACTCATCCGGATGAAGTGAAGAAAGATGTACAGGAAACCAGGAAAGAGGCTAATGCAGATCAGCTTAAGAAGGAAGCAGATGTCACGCCACCAATTGTTGTTGCCGTCAAGAGTGATGCCGCACTTAAGGCTCATTGCAAATCTGTTGCTTCTAACAATGACTTTTTCAAGCTCAGAAAGAATATGGCTTCTGAAAACAGCGATGAAGCGATGGTGGACGTAGCAAAGAAGGTCTTCAAAAGCAAATGCTTCACTACCGAACAGCTAAAGAACCTCAGTGCTCTCTTCCTGACCTCTGCAGGCAAGTACGAATTCTTTGATGCAGCCTATAGCCACGTCAGCGACCAGCAAAACTTCGCCTCCCTCGAATCCGAGATCAAGGATGACTATTACCTCAAGCGCTTCCGTGCCCTCATTGGAGATTGAGATCTGTTGTGATAATTAATCATTGATTGTTAGGTAGATACCAAAATTTCAAGTCCTTCACTACTCG
>DATDNL010000232.1:0-16062 GCA_036518315.1 Flavisolibacter sp.
ATCAGTCCATTCCTGAAGAATGAAAGTGGCTTTTTCACCAATAGCAAGTGAAGAGGGAATAGCAATATGGTGAATAAGGAGAACAGAACGTCAATAAGCCTTTTAAGCCTCCTGTTGTTTGACCTTGCCAACTTGAACTCCTCTTCAAGCGAGAAGGTGGTTCCTTTCTTGGTGCTCTCTTCACTACCAATTATGCTGCTACCCGAATAAAGGCTTACCCTCGTGTTTTTCAGTTGCTGAATTCTTTCAATCATCTCCTTGTAAGAGAGTTGACCTGCGCAGAAGATGATCTCCCTGGCATCGGTAGATGAAACTGTATCGCCAAGAGCATCGAGCCTGGATACATAGGGTCCGCCATTGCCATTCACTGCTATGCGACCAATAACCTTATCCGCGAGACCTCTTTGAGAAAGCAAGGTTTTTACTTCCTCAAATTCCTGCTTTGATCCTGCGACGAGTATGTACGGCCTTGAAATGCTTTCGGGCGGCTCGCGCAATACCTCCGAGCGGGTTAAGAGCCAACGGACAAAGGCAATTAACACAAAGGCAATCACAGCACCAAAGACCACAATCCCTCTTGAGAAACGTAGCTGTTCCGGCAAAAGAGAATAAATGGTAAGAAGAGAAAGTGTTGCAATCGCAGTAGAACGGACAAGGTTCCGTCGCCGGTAATAGCGGTCATATAGGCCCGCATAGTAGGCGGCAAAGAGATAAATGAGCGTAAATACAGGGAAAGAAATTCTTAGCAGCCCTTGAGGGTAGGTGATGTCCGGACGGACAAATTCAATCCAGAACGCTTTCACTATCCAGAATGAGAAGAGGATGAGTAATGCGTCTACAAGCGGAAGACCTATCCACTGCAGAAACCTCACGATGGCAGCAACGCTTGCTCTTGCCCAAATGGCAAGGTGAATCAGGAGGTTGAAGACACCTGCCCTTGTACGTCCATAGTGCTTGCGAACGAAAACACTCATGGCGTTGTAGAACATCTTTACGTAGTTCAGGCTTCCGCGCCTGGTGCTCTCTCCTTTGAAGTGAATAATAGTCGGCTCTGATAAATAGTAATTCTTATACCCGGCCTCCTGGAGGCGATAGCTCAGGTCAACATCTTCTCCATACATAAAGAACTCTTCGTCGAAACCACTCAATGTGTCTAACAAGCTTTTCCTCACCATCATGAAGGCGCCCGCCAAAACATCTACCTCGTGGTTGGCGTCCTTGTCCAAATGACCGAGGTGGTATCGGCCAAAAAGGCCTGACTTCGGAAATAACAGTGAGAGGCCTGACAACTTATATAGCGAAGTGAGCGGTGAAGGAAAGGATCGTTTTGATTCCATAAGGAAACGCCCTGATCCGTCGATCATCTTTACCCCGACGGCGCCACAGTCGGGGTGTGCTTCAAAAAACGCAAGGCATTTGGTGAAACAGTCTTCGGGAACGATGGTATCGGGGTTAAGAAATAAGACTAATTCACCTTTGGCACACTTCAGGCCACGGTTGCAGGCCTTTGCAAAGCCGACGTTTCTTTCACTGGCAACGAAATGTACTCCAGGAAACTTTGGTTTCAGGTAATCGAGACTGCCGTCCTTGGATTGATTGTCAACGACCATGACCTGTACATCGAGGCCGGCAGCGCTCTTCTGGACAGACAATAAGCACTGCTCGAGGAAGTATTTGACATTGTAGTTAACTATGATGACAGACAATCTCAACGGCTGCAATTCTAAACGGACAAACCTACAAGATAAATGAACAAAGAGCAAGGAAAGCAGAGCGCGTGGCGCTTCAAAGTATAACAAAGCGGTTAAAGGGCAATGCAGTTATCTTTGCGCATGCTCAAAAACACCTTGTTAGAGGCCTTGCATGCGTCGGCAAAGGAAATGCTCAGGTACAATGACCTCGACTTCAAAATATCGAATAAAGAAGGGATAAATAACCTGGTCACGGAAGTAGACCATGCTTCCGAAAAGATCATTATCGACATCATTAAGAAGAATTACCCGGACCACCACATACTTACTGAAGAGTCAGGCGATCTTGTACAGGACTCACAGTACAAGTGGATCGTTGACCCTATAGATGGAACTGTGAACTTTGCTCACCGTATACCGATTTGCTGTATATCCATTGCGGTTGAATACAATAAGGGGGTGATTCTAGGAGGTGTTTACAACCCTTACCTAAACGAATTGTTCCTTGCTGAGAAGGGCGGAGGCGCTACACTGAATGACAAAACCATTTCCGTCACTAAGAAAGACGGTGTGATAAACGCCTGCCTCGTTACCGGCTTTCCATACACTTATCTTGATGAGCCGAATGGACCCTTAGAAGTGTTCTCCCGCTTTATTAAGAAAGGAGTACCCGTCCGCAGGTTGGGCTCTGCCGCAATTGACCTGGCATGGGTGGCAGCAGGCAGATTCGATGGGTTTTATGAGCATAAACTCCAGGCATGGGACAGTGCCGCCGGCTTCCTGTTGGTGAAGGAGGCAGGCGGAAGGGTAACCCACTTCGATGGAACAGACTATTCGCCCTACAAACATGGGCTTATTGCGAGCAATGGGACCATTCATGAAGAGCTGATGAAGTGGGTTAATGACGAGATATAATAATCTTAACGAATTATAAGTCCATGAGTGAAAACAGAACCGAAGTTTCTTCGTTAGGTGAATTTGCATTGATCGACCACCTGACCAAGAATATAGAGATACAAAACGCTTCCACTATTGTAGGTGTGGGAGACGACGCGGCCGTAATTGATCATTATGGCAAACAAACGGTTATTACCAACGACCTATTAGTAGAAGGGGTGCACTTCGACCTGATGTATACACCCCTAAAGCACCTTGGCTACAAGTCCGTTGTCGTTAATCTTAGCGATATCTACGCGATGAATGCAACACCGACACAGGTAATCCTTGGGCTTGCCTTCAGCAACCGGTTCAGCGTGGAAGCATTAGATGAGTTTTACGAAGGTGTGTATGCTGCCTGCGAAACCTATGGTGTTGATCTTATTGGTGGAGATACCAGTTCTTCACAAAAAGGCTTCATCATCTCCTGCACGGCGGTTGGCGAAGTGGCTCCTGATAAATATGTAAAGAGAAGTGGGTCGCAGAAGGGCAACCTGCTTTGTGTAAGCGGTAATCTTGGTGCTTCTTATTTAGGCCTGATGCTGTTGGAAAGGGAGAAGAAGATCTACCTCGAGAGCCCTGGTGTACAGCCCGACCTTGAGGGTGAGAAATACATTGTTGGCCGGATTCTAAAGCCGGAAGCGAGGAAGGATATCATTGACTTTTTTACTGAGAATAATGTGCAGCCAACCGCGATGATCGACATCAGTGATGGCCTTAGCTCTGAGATTCTCCATATCTGCAAACAAAGCAGGGTGGGTTGTGTCTTATATGAAGAAAAGATCCCAATTGCAGAAGAAACGAAGCAAGCGGCCTTCAAGTTTAACCTGGATCCGACGGCGTGCGCATTGAGTGGTGGTGAAGATTATGAACTCCTGTTCACTGTTTCACAGGACGATTATGACACCATTTCCAGGAACACAGACATCAGCGTCATCGGCTACATGACCGACGAGGAAGCCGGTGCCAATATCTTTACTAAGGGTGGCAATAAATTCCCGATAACAGCCCAGGGGTGGAATGCGTTTAAATGACCATGAGGCTATGAAGTATTTTGCTGTTACCCTTGCCGTTGTTTCAATCTTTGCCAGTTGCTCCGTTGGCAAGAACAGCTACAATCCCAATAAAAAGTTTGCGCCTGAACAGTTGCAGCATGATTATGAACTGTTCAGGGATATACTTGAAGAATCTCATCCCAGCCTCTATTGGTACACGCCTAAAGACAGTGTGGATTATTATTTTGATTGGGGTGCAAAGCAGTTAAAAGACTCCCTGCCCGAGTACAAGTTCCGGAATGTGTTAGGTTATGTGCTGGCTCAAATACGTTGCGGCCACACAAGTGTGCGCGCCTCGAAAGAAGCTACCCGGTATTCCGAACGGACGCGAGGTCTTATGTTTCCGCTGAGTGTAAAGGCTTGGAAGGATACGATCGTTATTACGTCCAATCTGAGTAGAAGGGATACGAACGTGATGCGGGGCGCCCTGCTTAAATCGATTGATAACAAACCGGTGTCTGTAATTGTCGATTCGATGTTCCGTTACCTCCCGGCCGACGGTTACAACCTAAGCCATAAATACCAGACGATCAGTAATGGTGGTGTGTTCCGCTCCATTTATGGATCGATCTATGGACTTAAAATGAAGACGCCGATAGAGTACATTGATACTACGGGTGCATTGAAAAAGACGGAAGTGAGTTTAGCAATGCAGATTGTGGATACAGCGAGGATCAAGAGGGAGAAGGAGCATCCTGTTCCGAAGAAGGAAAGAAAGAAGGAGGGTTTGCAAACAGTGAGGAGCATGAAGATCGATTCCGGATTACACACTGCCTTTTTGGAGGTAAACAGTTTTGCGTCGGGCAATCATCTCAGGCCGTTCTTTAAAAGCTCTTTCAAAAAGATACGTAAGCAACATGTTCAGAACCTGGTAGTTGATATGCGTGGAAACGGCGGAGGAAACGTGATACTTTCGAACCTGTTGACAAAGTATATCTCTGACAAACGTTTCAAGATTGCAGACAGCCTCTATGCAGAAAAGAGGGGAAGTGGTTACAGCCGTTATATGCAGAACTATTTCCTGAATCATTTGTTCCTTTTATTCCTCACGCATAAAAAAGCAGATGGGCATTACCACTTCAGTCATTACGAGAATAAATACTTCAAGCCGAAGAAGAAGAATCACTTCAATGGCACGACCTATATTTTGATTGGAGGCAATACTTTCTCTGCAGCGACCTTGTTTACCAAATCATTAATTGACCGGCCTAAGGTAGTAGTGGTTGGAGAAGAAACCGGTGGAGGCGCGTATGGAAATACGGCATGGTTAATACCTGAAGTAACACTGCCCGATACAAAGGTTCGGTTCAGGTTGCCACTATTCAGGTTGGTGATTGATAAGAATGCGCAGAAAGGAAGGGGTGTGCTGCCCGAGGTGGAAGCGGGGCCGTCGGTGGAGGCGATTAGGAGGAATGAGGATTATAAGATGGAGAAGGTGTTGAGGATGATCAGGGATGGAAAGAAAAATTGATTGGATTATTGATTCTTGATGTATTAATTATTGAGAAGAGCGTTGTGGAAGGGGGAGTAAATCCTGGCCAGTAGTTACAACGGCGCAGATGGAAGTGCGTGCCGCGCAATTGAGCGGTAGAATTTTATTGCGTTTCGTAGAACAAGGCGAGCGATGCGAATCTAGTCATAGCAGGATCTCGAAGTCGTCGGCGTCGCGCCAGAACTGGAATTTTTTGCGAATGGAGTTTAGCTGGTCTTTGTTTAGTTGGATGGTGAAGATGTCTTCATCGTGGGCTTTTTCGTATAGGATCTCTCCAAGGGGATCGATTACGGTGCTGTCGCCGCTGTGATAGATGTCGCTGCCGTCATTACCGACGCGGTTTACTCCAATTACATAACACTGGTTTTCGATGGCTCGTGCACGGAGCAGGGATTTCCATGCTGTATTCCTTCGCTCAGGCCAGTTGGCAACATAAATGAGGACATCATATTCAAAGTTTCGATCCTCGTCGAATTGCTGGCGGGCCCAGACCGGAAAGCGGAGGTCGTAACAGACCATTAAGTTCACCTTCCAGCCGTTCACTGATGCAATCAATCTTTTGCTTCCCGAGGCGTAGTGCTTGTCTTCTTCGCCATAAGCAAAGAGGTGGCGCTTATCGTAGTAGCCGTATTGCCCATTAGGTAGCATCCATACCAGGCGGTTGTAATAGTTCCCGTTTTCTTCTATGATCACACTGCCGGTGAGAATGACCTTCTTTGTTGCGGCGACGTTCTTCATCCACTGTAGGGTCGGGCCGTCCATTGTTTCGGCCAGCTGTTCGGGTTTCATGCTAAAACCTGTGCTGAACATTTCCGGCAACACCACTACATGGGTGGGTTGTTTGATGGCATTGATCTTCTGTTCGAGCATTTGAAGATTGGCGGCCTTGTCCTCCCAATGTAATTGCGTTTGAACCAGGGTAAAGCTGAGCGATGACATAGTGCAAAACAAAGAAATAATTGGAGTTGAGGTTTAAAATATTGGTTGATTAAGTTGATTGGTTGAATAGTTGATTAGGGAAAGGGTTAAAACATCACACGGCCAACGTGGGAGAACAAGGTTTTGGCAACAATGACCAGCTCCAGGTTTCGACTGCAAGTCATCCGTTCGCAACAGTAGTAGAGACCGAGTAAACTCTAACCAAGAGTTACCATGACTCTACAGAGGAGTTGCTGTTCTATAACTCTATATGTGCTCTGTAACTGTTCTATAAATGCTCTATAGCTCCCCGTTCAACTATCAGACATGAAGGTCTTTCTCACTCGAGGAACAATAAAGATCAATGAAGTCTTTAGTTCTTACTGGCGTTTTATGAATTATTTTTGGACAAACACTCTTGCAATGAAGAAACGATCTCTTTTTTCCTTCCTTTCTATTTTCTGTTTGGTTGGCATAGTGGCCGCTCAAAACCCTGACGCGGTGAAAATCACTTTGCCAGCGGGATTTAGTTCACAGGTTGTTGCAAAGAATTTAGCGCATGCGCGTCACCTGGTGGTCAACAGCAATGGCGATATCTACGTTAAACTGGAACGATTGAGAAAGGGCAGTGGTATTGTTCGCCTGCGCGACAAGAATGGTGACGGAAAGATTGACGACACGACAGGATTCGGTAACTACGTAGGTACGGGCATTGCAATAAAGAACGGATACCTATATGCTTCTTCTAACACAGCCGTCTACCGTTATAAACTTAACAACAATGAACCGGATGTTGACCATCCCGAAACGGTCGTATCGGGTTTGCTGGATCGGAACGAGCACAATTCGAAATCGATTGTTTTAGATAACGACGGTAATCTTTATGTCAACATAGGAGCGCCCTCTAATGCCTGTCAATTGCAAAATCGTGTGACGGGTGCGCCGGGACAAGATCCCTGTCCTTTGTTGGACATAGCCGGTGGAATCTGGAAATTCAAAGCCGACAAGACGGATCAGAAGTTTGAAGATGGTGTTCGGTATGCCACCGGGATCAGAAACGTGGTGGGGCTTGACTGGAATACTGCAACCAATACTTTATTCCTGATGCAACATGGAAGAGATGGTCTGCAGGATTATCATTTTTTTCCTGATTCAATAAGTGTTGAGCTTCCTGCAGAAGAGATGCTTGAAGTAACAAAGCAGGGCGACAATTTTGGCTGGCCCTATTGTTTCTATAATCAATTCCTTGGGAAAAAGGTGTTGAACCCTGAATATGGAGGTGATGGAAAGACGGTTGGTCGTTGTGAAGATGCAAAGTTGCCGGTGATCGCGTTCCCGGGGCACATGGCGCCGAACGGGTTGCTGTTTTATACGGGCACACAATTTCCCGCGAAATATCGTAACGGCGCTTTCATTGCTTTTCATGGCTCCTGGAACAGGGCGCCGCTTGAACAAAAGGGCTTTTTACTAGCATTTGTTCCTTTTAAGAATGGAAAGCCGAGTGGAGATTGGGAAATATTTGCGAGCGGATTTGCAGGAAGAGAAAAGATTACTTCACCGGGCCAGGCTATGTTCCGCCCTTGCGGATTGGCTCAGGGTCCTGATGGCTCGATTTATGTGTCAGATGATGCGAAAGGCTACGTGTGGAAGATCAGTTTCAACGGAAAATAATTTGACGATGCGTGTACTTGTAATTGTGTGCTTTTTGATTCCTTGTCTATTGAAAGCGCAGACCTCGAAACATGTAACGAAAGCGCCCGTGAAAACAGCCAGCAGCACATTGAAAACATCCGTTACACGGGGGCAAGCTGTGTATAACAAGACTTGTCTTTCCTGCCACCAGGCAGATGGTTCGGGTGTGCCCAATTTGAATCCTCCTTTGATTCAGACTAAATGGGTGCTGGGACCAAAGTCCGTGCTGATCCACCAGGTGTTGAAAGGATCAAGTGGAACAGTTGAAATTGACGGTGACACGTTTAAAAACACGATGCCTCCACAACCTAAGTTGACGGACCAGGAAATTGCAGATGTGCTGACCTTCGTAAGGAATAGTTTCGGAAATAAGGCGAGTCTTGTAAGTCCTGCAGAAGTGAAAGCCATAAGAGCTAAAACCAAATGAACCCTCCCGAGGGCATAACAGTTGTAAAGGGCGAGATAGCGGATTATTATTATTCGCCAGAAGGGGTCCTGTATTCTTATTCTAAATCGATTCGACGGACAATAGAGAACATCAGGAACAATATTACGTTGGTGAAAGAGATCACCGGTGGTCAGAAAGTGCCGCTGGTAATTTACCTCACTAATTCACCGATGCCGGATAAAGAAACGCGGAAGTTTTCGGCGGAGCAGTTGCCTAATGTGTATACGGCGATGGCGATGATCTCGAAGGGCGGGTTGGGGCAGTTTATTATGAATTTGCTATTCAAATTCAAAACACCGGCCATACCAATGAAGACGTTTTCGGATGAGAAAGAAGCCGTTGAATGGGCGAAGCATTACACAGAGAAGAGGAACGCAGATGACACGGATGTAAAGGATTTGCACGGATAGGTTTTAAAAGGTAGGAAGTGTTGGCGGCAAATGGCTAGAATGTCTGAACCGGGATTTGGGGGGATTTGGAGGATCAGTGGGATAAGAGGTGAACCATACAAGGCACGTAAGGCATACAAGAAATCATTCAAGGTGTCTGAAGCGGGATCTGGGGGGATTCATTGATTTACTGGAATACAAGAGTCCCGAGGTAATTAATTATCTGCGAGGTCTTTTAAGGCACGGCTGACGAGATCGAATTCGTATCCCTTTTGAACCATGTAGTCTATTGTCTTCTTCTTGCGCACGAGGTATTGTTCGTCCTTCAAGGATTCATATTTTTCGGTGACGAGCTCTTTCAGGTTTTTTTGATACTCCTCTTCGTCGATCTCTTTCATGGCTTGCTTGATACTGTACTCGCTTACTTTCTTCTCTTTAAGAGCATAGTAAATCTTTTTCCGTCCCCAGTCCTTCATGCGAAACTTACCGCCGGCAAAGGCTTTGGCAAAGCGTTCTTCGTTGAGATAGTCTTCCTCAATCAGGGTGGCGATGATCCCGTCATGGTCATTACGACGAATGCCAAGGTCGTAAAGCTTTTGCTGCACTTCGTAGTGACTCCTTTCCTGGTAGGCGCAATATTGCCGAAGTTTTTGGAGGGCTTCTTCTTTGGTGAGAAATTTTCTTTGCAAGTTTAGAGTTTTGAGTTAAAGTTCGAGGTTCGAGGTTGGGTCGTTTACAGTTTCAAGATTAACGTTTAAAGTTTGAGAGAACTATTCTTCGAGGAGTTCCAGGCAGCCGAATTCTTTTTCGAGGAGGTTGTCGTAGTAATCGGCTTTTTGGAAGAGCTCGCGGAACATTTCGATGCCGGCGTCTTTGGTCATGTCAAGGTCGTACATTATGCAGGACAAAACAATGTTTTCTTTCACACAACTTAGGACAAGGCTATCGAGTTTGTAATTCTCCTGCAGTAAGAACTGGTAGAGTGGTTTTATACGTGCGATGTCTGATGGTAGCTGGCAGAGATAAGCATCGCCGGCGACAAAATAGTTGTCGGGGTTATAGTTGATCTTGATCTTGGCGGTACCCTCGTTTACACTCCAGTTGTTATTACCATCCCGGGCCAGCTTAACATCTTTACCTAGCTCGCGCAAGATCTCTTCCACCGTTTTAGACACTCCGACCGGTTTCGCTTCGCGTTCGGGTAGCTGCGGAAGCTTCACTTCGGTTCCGCAGAAGGGACAATATTTAGTCGACTCAATGTTTGCAGGAAAGACAAGGTTGTTGCAGCTGTGGCACCTGGTTGATGGCTCACCACGGTGAGGCTGATAAAGCTCCAAAGATTCGCGGAGGTAGCTAACCGGCAATGCGAACCCCAGGTTGTCGCCGCCACGGATGATGAAGGAATTGATGCCAATGATTTCGCCTTCCTTGTTGACCAGCGGACCGCCTGAATTACCCGGGTTGATGGCTGCATCGATCTGAATGTATTTGACACCATCCCTGATGCGGTCGACCTTGGAGATCACACCCTGGGTGGCTGTATAGTTTAATCCGAACGGGTGACCGATTGCCACTACTACATCTCCGTCCTTCGTGTCTTCGTAGCTGCCCAACTTTACCAAGGGTAGCTGCACCTCTTTTGGTGGTTGCAGGAAAGCCAGATCATGCTTCTTATCGGTGTACCATACCCTCGCCAGTCGCTTTTCGAACATGCGCCCCTGTATGGTCACTTCTGCATTCTTGCTGATGACGTGTTCATTGGTGACGATCAAATCAAACTCCTTGACGTAGAAACCCGTACCTGTACTTGTTTGCGTGGCGATCTGGATGATCGCCGGGCGGTATAGTTCTATGATCTGTTGGGTATTCATTATTTCGTTTCCAGGTTAAGGTATTCAATTTCGGTTGTGAAGGACTGGTTTAAGGATACTTTATTATCAAACTTAAGCTTGTCTGTTTTGAAGTCGAATTCGGGGTACTTGCTTTTCCATTTCTGCTCAATTGCTTTGATCCTGGCAATGATGTTCTCCTGGTCGTATTGCTTCGTTTCTTCGTTGTAGTAGTCGCTCTTAAACCCTAGCTCTTTAAAGTAGTTGGTGTAGTTGATCTGCATAAAGAGCCGGAAGAGTTCTGAAATAGGCCGAGGCAAGCTGTATGAATACTGGCAATAGGAAAAGCCATACTCGCTGATCTGGGCGGCAATGTCCGTCAACTTGTTTTCACGGTACCAGGCAACGTTCTGATTCGCATTGAAGATGGAATCAGAAATGGTCTTATAATTCTGTGGTGTAACAATAGAGAACGTGTATTTTGAACGGAAGAGGTAGGGATAAAACATTTCTTCTTCTTTGGAAAGGAGGCGCTGGTAGCATTCCATCATCTCCTGGTTCTTCTCGGTTACCATCCGGTCGTCCTTCCTGAAATATATCTCCACTATCTTCTCCAATTCGCTCAATAATTTCCCTTCGGGAACAATTAAGTAGTCGATCCTGTAAGCAAGGGCCAACAAGAGATAGGCGATACCACCGGAGAATTTATCGGCATCAATACTGCCGGCGAGGTCAAGTGTTTGCTGGATCCACAGCTTAAAATACCTGAACTTGATGGCTTTTTCTTCTCCGGGAATTTCCACCAGGTGTTCGTTTTCTGTCGGCAAGAGTGTCGTGAAATCGTGAACCAGGAGGTCGTCCTGCTTATCGGCCTTGGTGGCCAACTCTTTCAGCCCATAGTAAAGCTTGCTCGGATTGGCCGTTTCAATATCACTATCGAAGAGCATGGCGATCTTGTCTTCGTTCAAAGCATAGCGGCTGTAATAGAGGTTGAAGTTCATTTCCAGAAGGCGACGCATTACGGGAACACTAGGTTGCGGCATCTGGGCGAGGTGCACTTCTGCCTCTAACAGTTCCTCGTTGTAATAGCCCTTGATCACCTTTGAACCCTGGTAGAAAGAGAAGTTGCCCCGGGTGCCTTCGTGGGTATGGAAGACGTTTTCTTCGTCATCGTCCTTCAGGTAGTCGAAGAAAGCATTCAAACTTTCGTAATATTTCTTCTCCTTGAATAAACCCTCGGCCTCATTCCACCGTTCTACCTTTTCTACGGTTTTGTTGTTATCGGAATAACGACCAAACCGAATTCCCGGCTCCGTTTCTTCTACTTTCTTCTTTGACCAGCTAAATATCTTATCCAGCATATGCAATCCTTTCGTGGAGGTATCAGTTCGCAAATTTCTGTAATCAGACTTAACGACGAATACTTTCTTTGTCGGGCTAATAAACTATTCAAAATACGGGCCGTACATCCATGGTGGAGATCGTTGATAAACACCGGATAACCATGTTTCAAAAATCCTTAGTTTCGCCACTACCTATTTTCAAATTATAGTACATGAAATTTATTGTTTCCTCGTCCCAACTACTGAAGCAACTGCAACACATAGCCGGGGTGATCAATGCCAACACTGTTCTGCCAATTTTAGAAGATTTCCTGTTTGAAGTTGAGAAAAACAAGCTCAATGTAGTCGCCACGGACCTGGAAACAGTCATGCGGATCCAGCTGGATATAGAGGCGAAGGACAGCGGAAAGGTTTGTATTCCCGCCAAGATCCTTATTGACTCACTGAAGAACATACCGGAGCAGCCGCTCACTTTTAATATCGACAAGAATTTTGCTGTTGAGATCACCAGTGACAATGGTAAGTACAAGGTGATGGGTGAAAATCCTGATAATTTCCCCAAGGAGCCTGCCGCTGATGACACCACCGGTTTCACCATGACGGCCTCGGCGCTGATCACCGCTATCAATAAAACATTGTTCGCGGTCAGCAATGATGACCTGCGCCCCGCGATGACAGGTGTTTATTTTGAGTTGAATAAAGATTTCATCCAGTTTGTGGCCACAGACGCTCACCGGCTGGTGCGCTACAAGAGAACCGACGTGAAATGCCCGAAGAATGATTCGTTCATCGTTCCAAAAAAGCCTTTGAACCTTCTGAAAGCTGCTCTTCCTTCCACTGAGGACGAAATCACGATCAGTTACAACAGCAATCACTTTTTTGTAAAGCATGGCACTACACAAATGAGTTGCCGCCTGATAGATGCGAGGTTCCCTGATTATAAGGTTGTGATCCCTTCGGATAACCCATATAAGATGATCGTCGCCAAGCCTGATTTCCAGAGTGCCCTGCGCCGCGTGAATGTGTTTAGCAACAAGAGCACGAACCAGGTGGTTCTGAATATCTCGGGAAGTGAACTGCAGCTGGCTGCCCAGGATGTGGATTTTTCTTTCGAAGGAAACGAAAGAATGAAGTGCCAGTATGATGGCGAAGACCTTGCAATTGCTTTTAATGCCCGCTTCCTGATTGAGATGCTGAATGCTGCGGACAGTGAAGAAGTTAGGCTTGAACTGTCGACGCCGACCAAGGCGGGAATTATTAAGCCGACTGAGGCTGAGGATAATGAGGATCTGCTGATGCTGGTGATGCCGCTGATGCTGAATCAATAGGCCCCCATCGTGGGAGAGGCCTTGCCGGTGGCAAGGCCCTGAGAAATAATACGAAAGCTCTCAACAGATTTAGGTTGAGGGCTTTTTTAATTGGCACAATTCTAAGGGTTGGGGATAGTAACTTTACAATTGAAGTTATTTTTGAAACCAAGGGTAAGCTATTAATAAAAGCTTTTTGCCGGCTTGCGCCGGAAGAGGCCGGGAGGGATCGTTGCATGGACTTTGTTGAACTCCGTTCATTTGACAACTATATTGAAGCCAATATTGTGCTGAACATGCTCCAGCACCAGAACATCAATTGCCACCTGAAAGATGAAAACATTATTACTATTGATCCCCTGTTAAGCCCTGCTCTTGGTGGCATGAAGCTGATGGTGCACCACGCACATGTGGAGAGGGCGTGGGACCTGCTGGAAGAAGCCGAACAGCGGTACCTCGACTCTATTCCCTGCCCTATTTGTCATCAACATGCATTAAAGGCGGTAAGTGTTACAAGAAGCCACCGATGTAAACTGGCAGCCCTGGCCAGCATGCTCCTCAACGGTCACTCGGTGGAGGTGACAAGAATATACCGCTGTACGAAGTGCGGCTATGATTTTAAAGAATTGCCAAAAGAAAAGCATTAGCAGTTAAAGAGGGTACCAGCGGCGGGTTTTATAGATTAGATTTACGATATTGTATAGAGAAATTCTTGCTGTATGTGGCAAAAGGTCCTTGACCATTTCCAAACGCTTGAGCAGCGACCCGTTGAACGGATGGTATTATTGGTGTGTGGTATGTTACTGTTATGGATCGTTGAAGGTGCCATTCCACTTATCTCTCTTCGGTATAAAAGGAACAAGTGGCGCCACGCATCTATCAATTTTACGTTCACGATTATTCACCTCGTTATTCACACCGGATTTGGTGTTTTGATCGTGCTCCTATCTGATGCCTGTAAGCGTGCAGATTTCGGATTGGTAAACTGGATGAACAGTTCGGTTATCGGCACCCTGGCTATTTCTTTTCTTGTACTTGACTTCTTTGCCTCCTGGCTGGTGCATCTCGTTCAACATAAGGTAAGAATACTGTGGCGTTTTCATATGATCCATCACTCCGATAATAATGTAGATGTGACTACGGGTCTGAGGCACCACCCCATTGAAAGCGTACTACGTGGAGTGTTTTTTCTATTGGCCGTATTGGTTTCTGGTGCACCCGTGTACGCGGTGATGTTTTACCAGACATTCCTGGTATTGTCGACTCAGTTTACCCATGCTAATATCAGCTTGCCCCGTTGGATTGACAGGACGTTGAGCTATGTTTTTGTTTCACCCAATATGCACAAGGTGCATCACCATTGGCAGCAACCGTATACCGATAGCAATTACGGCGCCGTGCTCGCCATTTGGGACCGTTTGTTTGGCACCTATCAAAACCTGGAACCAACAGAAATCAGGTATGGGCTGGACCGCTACTACCCAAATGATGAGGATGAGAATCTTTCTATGTTGCTTAAGAAGCCATTTAGCAAAATTGAATAGCATTTATTGTAGCGGCCCGGGTGATGTGGCTGGTCTTAGTCTGCTCCGTCCATGCGAATAGACTGCTGGTGTTCTTTTATTCCTTTCTTTTGCCGGGTAAAAGGATAGAATTTGATGCAAAGTGCCTATCACTTATTAAAAAGTCCAGTTGAATGAAGACAATCGCCATGATCCCGGCCCGCTATGCTGCGAGTCGTTTTCCCGGAAAACTGATGCAGATATTGGGGGGAAAAACAGTGATAACACGGGTGTATGAAGCAGCCCTGGAAACGGGGTTATTCGATGACGTGATCGTTGTTACCGACAGCGATATTATCGAGGAAGAGATCAGGAAAGTAGACGGATCGGTGAAAAGGAGCAAAAAGGAGCATGAAAGTGGAAGCGACCGTATTGCGGAGGCGGCGCAGGAAATGGACGTAGACATTATTTTGAACGTGCAGGGTGATACGCCATTTATAAAGAAAGATCCTCTTGAGAAGTTGCTTCGTATGTTTGATGACCGAACTGTGCAGGTTGGTTCACTGATGCAGGTGATCAAGGACAAGCACGTGATTGCCGATCCCAACAGGGTCAAGGTTTGCGTAGACCAAAAAAATAATTCTCTTCTTTTCAGCAGGAGTGTCATACCCTATCCGCGCAACGAAAAGGCAGCCACCGTATACCACGAACACATTGGCGTGTATGCCTTTCGCAAGCAGGCGCTACTCGATTTTACTACCTGGCCCATCACCCCGCTGGAAGATGCAGAAAAGATTGAATGCCTCCGTTATCTTGAACACGGTATCCCTCTTCGAATGGCCTTAACTGATTATATCGGCGTTTCGATAGACACCCCTGAGGATTTGGAAAAGGCAAAGACGCTGTTATAAACAAACGGGAAACGAAATCAAAGATGATCCTTCCGTACTGGATCATAAGTGAGCGCACCCCGAGATGCTGGCCGTTCTTTTTCTTTCTTTGCTATCTTTCAACAAATAAACCGCATGACTGACAAGACGAAAAAATATTTTCGTTACCTGATACCTGTTTCTTTGTTCGGTACCGACCGGACAAAGGAAATTCTCAATGTCAATCCCACCGTGAATATCGGGCGTAAGGAGCCTGACAAGGTTTTTATTACGGTGTACGACTACGACGAGGGAAGCTTAAATGAATGCAAGCTGGCAAGGATAGAAGACAGCTTCGCCTATAAAGAGAACAAACGCATTACCTGGATCAATATTGACGGCCTTCGTAAACAAGACGTCGAACTGATAAGTGAGAAGTATGGCATTCATCCCCTGATCGCAGAAGACATACTAAGTATAAGCCAGCGGCCGAAGATGGATGAAGTGGAAGGCATCCTGTATTGCCTGCTCAACATGCTTTATTATAACGAGACCACTCAAACGGTTGAACAGGAACAGGTAAGTATCGTG
>DATDNL010000233.1:0-3398 GCA_036518315.1 Flavisolibacter sp.
TGCTTTTGCAGCAATCGCTTCCAGTACAGGCCTTAGATACTGATACGCTTCCTTATCTCCGCCTGGCATCATGCTGGGACCAAGTCTTGCACCCAGCTCTCCACCTGAAACGCCCATCCCAAAAAAGTGAATGCCCTTGTCCTGCAGGTAGGCTATTCGCCTTAATGTGTCTTTAAAGTACGAGTTCCCCCCGTCGATAACAATATCATCTTTTTCAAGGTGCGGTAACAAATTCTCAATTACTGCATCCACGGGCTTCCCGGCAGGGACAAGCATCATGATCTTTCTAGGCTTCTTAAGCATCGCCACCATTTCCTCGATCTTAATCGTTCCCTTTACCTGCTGCCCTTCTTTTGCAGCCGCTTCCAACTTGTCTGCTCTTTCTTGCTTCAGGTCAAAGCCAACCACGGCAAAGCCATGATCAGCCATGTTGAGTAACAGGTTACTCCCCATTACCCCAATGCCAATCATTCCGAAATCATAATTTGCTTCCATATAGAATTATTGAGAACGTCTTGTAGAATCGCTTAGCGGACGCAAAGGGCTTGGCATTTCTTCTTTCTTTGGTGCCCTTACCGCCGGGTCTGTTGAGCCACGATGGCAGGTATAACAGGTGACCATCAGTTGCGTGCTAATGGTTCTTTGCCCACCGGTAACGTCAAAATAATCATCATTGATCTTATTCGTCAGCTTCATCATCTCGCGGGCCTTATTCTTGTGCGGCTTATCGTCACTTGCAAAATCCCATTGATTTGTAGCTTCATTCTTCACGTGGCAAAAGCTGCAGCGAACGGCCAAAGCCTCGCAAAAATGATGCATAACACTGTCCATTTGTTCTTTAGTGATATCCTTCGGGAGGACCTGCAGATTCTTGTAGCCCGGATCTTTGTGTTTCGTAAATGCCAGGGATACGGAAATCATCGCCGTAAAACCAATTATAACCCAGAATGGTCGCTTCATAAACCGTTAAAATTTCCGATGAAATTATACAAAAATCCCGCCTTGACGATTCTACAACAATTGCCACCTCTTCTATTGCTATTTTTGCAGTCAAATTTTTCCCATGTCTCCGATGGTAAAGGAATTTAATGACTACAGAGAACGGATGAACGAAGTAATTCTGGGCAAGAACAACCTGGTGATGAAGCGCCTGTGGAACCTGGATACAAATACCTATGACGACGGAGCCCTCGACAGGCGTACCAAGGAAATGCTGGGACTGGTAGCAAGCATGGTCTTACGATGTGATGACTGCATCAAATATCATCTTGGCAAATGCCACGAACTTGGTGTGAACACAGAGCAGATGTATGAAATATTTGCTGTAGCCAACATTGTCGGCGGAACAATTGTTATACCTCATACGCGCCGCGCTGCCGAGTATTGGGAGGAGTTAAAAACAGTCGAACAAGGAACAAAGAAGAAAGATTGAAGAACCAATCTTGTTAGTTGCCAATACTTGCTCTATCTTAGAAGTGAATGGAACGCAAGTTTGATTTAGATGAAAGATTGATAGAATTTGCTTCCGCCATCATTGATGTGGCCGAATCGTTACCCAAAACCATAGCAGGCAACCATATTGCGGGGCAATTGACGAGAAGTGGAACAGCTCCTTGTTTGCAATATGGAGAAGCTCAAGGTGCTGAGTCAAGAAATGACTTTATTCATAAAATGAAGATTTCGTTAAAGGAACTTCGAGAAACTTATAACTGCTTACGATTGATAAGGAGACGAAATTGGTACTCAGAAAAGGAACTGAATAATTGGATCGATGAGAACAATCAACTTATCTCCATTTTCGTTAAAAGTATTGAAACAGCTCATAAGAATAATAAACAATTAAACATTCAAGTTAAGAAGGATAAGATGGAACTTGGTTAGTTCAATATTCATCTGTTCCTTGCTCCTTGTTCGATATTCATTATGGAAACAGTATCACCAACAACCCCTCTCCTAACTGCCAAAGACTTCGCTACCGACCAGGAAGTCCGCTGGTGTCCCGGCTGTGGAGACTACTCTATTCTTGCACAGGTACAAAAAGTAATGCCTACACTGGGCATCCCTCGTGAAAATATTGCCATCATTTCTGGTATCGGTTGCTCGTCGCGCTTTCCTTACTATATGAACGTCTATGGAATGCACTCCATTCACGGTAGGGCAACAGCCATAGCAAGCGGATTGAAAGCATCTCGTCCTGATCTAAGCGTGTGGATCGTTACCGGTGACGGCGATAGCCTTAGCATCGGTGGTAATCATACAATTCATTTGCTCAGGAGAAACTTCGACGTAAACGTGCTCCTGTTCAATAACCAGATTTACGGTTTAACCAAAGGTCAATACTCTCCTACCTCTGAGGAGAATAAGGTCACAAAGTCCAGCCCTTTTGGTAGCATTGACCATCCCTTTAATCCTTTGGCCCTAGCCCTCGGCGCAGATGCGACCTTTGTCGCAAGAAGCATGGATCGTGATCCCAAACACCTGCAGAGCATGTTGGTCAGGGCACACGGTCACCATGGTGCCTCGTTCCTTGAGATCTACCAGAACTGCAACATCTTCAACGATGGCGCTTTCGAGATCTTCACAGAAAAAGGAACCAAAGCCGACGAGGCTCTCTTCCTCGAGGACGGCCAGCCATTGGTTTTCGGTGCTAATAAGGATAAGGGTGTCAAACTCGATGGCTTCACGCCCGTTGTCGTGAGCCTTAATGAAGGGCATAGCATCAATGACCTCTGGATACACGACGAGAGCGATATTTACAAGGCCCAGATTCTTACCAGGATGTTCGACGATCCAAGACGCGACAATCACCTGCCAAGACCATTCGGCGTTTTCTATCAAAGCTCACGTCCTACCTACGAGGATATGATGAAGCAACAGATTGATGCAGCTAAAGAAAGAAAAGTAGCTGACCTTGACAAGCTCCTTAAAGGAAACGAAGTCTGGACCATTGCATGATTAATATCGAACAAAGAGAATAGCACAAAACAAAAGAGGGTGTCTCGGACTTTTGAGACACCCTCTTTTCAAATCTACCTAATCCATTTAATCTACCCAAATCCCGGTTCAGACAATCCCGGTTCAGACGTCCCAGTTCAGACTTTCCTCGCATTCTCAAAAATCTTCCTCTTCTTATTCTCGTACCACCACTTGGGAGCTGTCTTCTTCATCATCGTATCAATCGTGCGCATGCCAAATAAATTCCAAGCACCCTTCAATTTGCCGGACAGAGTCGGCTGCAGCGCTCTCAAACTCATAGCAAACCCACTGTCCATGTATTCCATGTGATGCCAATACCCTGCAGGCATGAATAACGTGTCCCCATGTTCGAGTATCACTTCACTGCCTTTCGCGTACTTCAGCGCCGGGAACTGCTGATAGTCAACCTTACTACTTTCTTT
>DATDNL010000234.1:0-3120 GCA_036518315.1 Flavisolibacter sp.
TCTCTTGAAAAAGCCTTTTTGAGGAATAGTATATCCAAGTTCAATACTTCTGAGCTTGAAAAAACTACCGTTGCGAAGCCAAAAGTCAGCTTGCTGATTGTTATTGTTATTTACAAGCGTTGACAATCTTGGCGAAGTAGCCGTTTGTGCATGATCCGGCGTCCACGGATTGTCGGAAAATAAGGTGATGTTGTTACCATTGGCCAGTGGATGCGTGTAATCAAAAGCGTCATCAATTAAACTGATCGTCCTGTTCGTCACATCTTGTACAAATACATCTAAATCGAAGCCGGCATACTTGCACCCCAAATTGAAACCCATTGTGATTTCAGGAAGCTTAGCAAACCGCATCGGCTTTTTATCATAATCGTTGATAAGACCATCGCCATTTTGATCGACATATTTTAAATCTCCCGGATGAACCTGCCCATAGGTTGACTTTACAACACCTGCCGCGAGATTGCCATTTGCATCAAAATCAGACAGCTGGTAAAATCCTGCAGACTGTAATGCTTTAAACTGTCCTATTCGAAATCCTTCTTGATACAAATAGTCGTAAGGCTGATAGTTTTCAGCTTTTTTAGAGATCTCATTGCGCGCGAATGAAATCGTGGCACCACCATAATATTCAAAGTTTGACTTCGTTTTATCCCTGTACTGCAGCGACGCTTCAAAACCCTTGTTTACCACCTCGCCGGTATTCGCATTTTGGAAACTAAAACCGGTATAGCTCGGCACATTAACTGGCTGCTCCAATATACCGGTGCGTTTTTCTGTGAACAGGTCTATCGTTGCATTGAGCTTGTTCAACAAGGTAAGGTCAATACCGAAATTGGCGATCGTTTTTGCTTCCCATGTAAAGTCCGCATTAGCATACGGGCCCTCTGTACGTCCGTTATAATAAGAGTTGGATGTTCCCACGGTAAAGCCACCTGTATAATTACCCCATCTTTCATACAGGAAACGATAGTTTTCATTTGTATTAGCAGTCAGCCCATAAGAACCCCGTAGTTTCAGGAAATTAATTACGCTGCTATTCTTTAGGAAATCCTCTTTCGATGCAATCCACCCTAAGCCTAAAGCCGGGAACAGACCGAAGCGGTGCCCGTCCTGGAAATCAGCCGATCCCTGGTAAGCAAAGGACAAATCAGCAACATACTTTTGGCTGTAATCATAAGTCACATCGCCTTGTATCCCTTGCTCATTTACTGCGTAAACCTGGCCATCATGCGTATAGCTAGTACGCACAAATCTTAATAAGCTTGTCAGGTTGTGACTACCGAAACTTCTGTCATAATTAAACCCAACTTGAAAACTATTCCTGTTCCAGTGGTCATTACCACCATCAGTGATAGGATTACTTACGGAACCTAGCGAAGTATAGGCCACATTACCGTCAGCATCCAACATCACATTGTCATAAGCGTCCTTACTCATTGCAAAAGAAGGCACCGTAAAACCGTTTGAGTAAACGCCTACGTAAGCATTGGCGAACGAAATACCACCGTTGAAGGACAGACCTCTTGTCAAGGCATCCAACTTTTCAGAGAAACTTAGATTCGTCTGCAAATTCCTCGTGTGTGAAGAGTAAATACCGCTTTGCCTCAGTAGTTGCACCGGGTTGTAGTTGTACGCCGGGTTATTACTCCATGTATCATTTAGATTCTTAACGGGGAAGGCAGCAGCCGGTAACCGCATTAGCGCAGAAAACAACTGCGACGCTGTAATGATAGCAGGCGTCTTTCGGTCTTCAGTAATGCCAGACATTACAGCTTTCACCGAAAGGTTTTTGTTCAATTGGATGTCTACGTTTGCCCTAAGATTGAGTCTTTGATATTTTGCATTGGTACCGAAATCCTTATCAATCACATCAGCATCCTTATACATACCGGTGAAGTTGGTATAGCCACCTAACACAAAAAACCTCGCCTTGTCACTACCGCCACAGAAGGAAACATTGTAATCCTGGTTGGAGGAGTTATTGTTTAAAACCTTATCGTACCAGTTTACATTCGGATGAAAAGGATCGTCGTTCGCCTGGTAAAGACTTGGATTAAGAAACTTGACAGGCATTCCATCATTCTGCAACGCCTGGTTGTAGGCCGTTACATATCCGTAAGCGTCCATGACCTGTGGCATCGCAATAGGCCTCAAATTGCCATAACGCCCATTGAATTCAATCTTTGTTTTTCCTGAAGTCGTTCCTTCTTTGGTACGAATACTCAAGACGCCAGCCCCGCCATCAAGACCAAAAGCAGAAACTGCAGAAGCGTCCTTCAATAGAGTTACTGTTTCAATCTCGTAAGGCGATAATGCAGACAGCGCTCCTAAATCCACCCGGAAACCGTCCAGGAAAATAGCCAGGGCGTTACCCGCTATATTCCAACTGCTTTGACCACGCACATAAAGTGTTGGGTTGTCATAGCCAGGCTCTCCCGAGCCCGTGGTAACAGTCAATCCCGGAATTCTTCCCTGTAATGTATTTAATAGATTCCCAGAATTTGTCTTAGCTAACTCCTCGCCGGTGATAGTGAAAATGGCACCCGTAGTTCTCCAGCCTTCTTCTTTTCTAATGCCCAGGTCAACGAGCTTTTTGTTGGTATTCATTTCTGCCAACACTCTTAAAGAATCAGGCAGGGCTGTCTCTTTCACTTGCGCCTGGCCTACAAACCCTGAAAACAAGGTTAGCCAAACGAGCAATTTTATATTTTGATATTTCATTTTCTTCGAGTTAGTTTTTGATATTAATTCCATCCCGGATTTTGACCCGCCCAGTTTTTATCGCCCAAATACATCATACTCACCTGGTCGTTAGGGATCGGTACATAATAATATTTCATAGGGAACACCCTCGTGCCATAGGAGATAATACTCCAATTGAGATATGGATTGGCTGGCTTAGGGCTAACGCCATTCGTTGATGCAGTAACTGCAAACCCGTGTAATTCTTTATTCAACACAATATGTGCAGTCAACCAACGATGCAAGTCATCATACCTGAATTGTTCAAAGGCAAATTCAATGGAACGTTCGTTCTGAACTGCCGATCTAAAAGTTTCCTGGTCCGGCAGCATTGCGGCTGTCTTATCTGGCATACCGGCTCTCTTCCTTATGAAGTTT
>DATDNL010000235.1:0-9280 GCA_036518315.1 Flavisolibacter sp.
CGATGATTTTGATGTCATCGTACTCTTTGCGAATCATTCCAATAGCATTCACTCCGTCCACCTCAGGCATTCGAATATCCATTAGCAAAACATCAGGCTGCTTCAACTTCAATTTATGCATGAGATCTCTCCCATCTTCAGCTTCCCATAAAATTTTTAGATATTCCCTGTCCCGGAGGGCCATCTTAATTCCATCGCGAAAGATCTTGTGGTCGTCAGCAATGGATACTTTAATCTGCTGGGCAGTCATGGAATTGGGTTTTAAATAATTGAGTTCTAAAGCAGAACGTAAAACTAAACGTTTTTTAGTAGCCCCGATAAGGTTGCTCAAAGTTTATTTTATAATATATGAACTCTGGGTAGCAACGTATAATCACGCCTGATATTTCGTAAATCTACGAACCAGTTCTAAAGATAATCATGACTTTTGAAAAATAATAGAAAGCGCTTTCGTAAAACAGGCAGGGGGTTTAACTTCGACGACAAGAATGATTCCCACCAAAAAGAAAATAAGAATTTACTCTTAGCCGCAATCCGTTGAAAATGTGCTGTCAATCGCGGTCACTTCATCTTATTCTTCAAAAACCTGGTCGAAAAAAGGCAAAAACTACCTAGTAATTTTACTAAGTTAGCGACGTAATATTACTCATTTTTGGCTCGGACGTATACGACAATAAGCAGTCAAAATGCTTATGGCTACTCACTTATTAATGAAAACATGTATTCGTGGTGCAAAATTACCAGTGGAGAAGAGTGAGTAATTGATCAACTTTTACAGAGTTAACAACAAAAACTTACTGTCATGACAAAAAACAAATTAAACCGCTCGATTTGGCCTCCAGTTGAAGGATCTGTTACTTGGTGGGAGGTAGCATAATTTATTATGAGTTTCTGGAAAGGTTTTCTATATTTGGTTGATGGCCAAAACTATAGAAAACCTTTTTGTCATTTTACACTTTTCCGTAAATGCCCTAATAATTCTCCTATTCATTCTTCATTATAGAAGAGTCAAGCACGAAAAGGCTTTTTTGGCGATTACCCTTTATTGCTTCATAGAATCTCTTCTCAACCTAAGTTCAAAGTATGTAGGACTTGGTTTTACTTTGACACTATATATCTGGTCCACTTTCACCTTTGTTGAGTATCTGATTTTCACCTATGTGATTTGGATTACTCTGAAAAGCCGTTCAGTAAGACGAATAATGCTCTATACAAGTATTGCCTTTATTGTCTTCACCACGATTTACAACATTGCAACAAATTTCAGGAGTATAGATTCCATACCAATCGGCGTGGAAACAATCCTTATACTTCTTTTCTCATTTTATTACCTGTATGAGCAAATGAATGATACTGTAAGCCTATTCATCTATAGTAAATCTCATTTTTGGATCATTATTGGGATAATGATTTACCTGGCCGGTTCATTCTTTATCTTCATTTTGGGTAACGTTATAGACACTCGCCTGCTTATACAGTATTGGTTTGTGACTAATGTCTTTTACGTCCTAATGATAATACTGTTTGCTATTTCCTTTTTTGTTTACGATAGGAGCAGTAAGCCCAATATCCATAAAAACCTACGTCCTTATTTAAACTAACTACTTAGAAATGTATCTTTTGCAAGCTTCTACCAACGGCATTTCAGTCGTGCTCTTTATGGGTACACTCGGTATGCTTGTGTTGACGATAGGGCTTATCCTTTTCATCATCTTCCACCAACGTAAAGTCATTCGCTACCAGCTCAAACTGCAGCAATTGGAGCAGGAACAACAGAAGATCTTATTGAATGCCTCGATTCGTTTGCAGGAGGAGGAGCGCCAACGCCTTGCCGCCGACCTTCACGACGATGCGGGTCCTTTGCTTGCTACCGCTCGTCTTTACTTGAACGAGAACCTTGTTAACCAGGATAAGGCTACGCAATTGCAGTCTATTTACCAGGCCCGCCAGATTTTGGATGATACCATCCAACTGATCCGAAATATCAGTCACAGCCTGATGCCGCCTACTTTGAAGAACTTCGGCCTGGAATCTGCCGTTAATGATATGTTTCAAAAGATTAGCGGTTCCGGACAGATAAACGCCAGCAGTCGCTTCCACGAATATAAAGACCGCCTAAAGCCGGAAAAGGAACTGATAGTTTACCGTGTTGTCCAGGAATTAGTAAACAACATCCTTAAGCATAGTAACTCGAGCTTCATCCATCTGACGCAGAACATGCAAAATGGATCTTGCCTATTAAGAGTTCACCATGATGGAAGGGGAATTGTTCAAACCGATTTC
The DNA here is from genome assembly GCA_036518315.1 of Flavisolibacter sp. Taxonomy (GTDB): domain Bacteria; phylum Bacteroidota; class Bacteroidia; order Chitinophagales; family Chitinophagaceae; genus Flavisolibacter. The sequence continues at coordinate 2,284 of DATDNL010000235.1, forward strand.
GAAAAGCTCAACAAAAGCAATATAGGTTTGGGATTAAAAAATATCAGCAGCAGGCTAAAAGTTGCACACGGTAACATCTTGTTTGAAAAGGATGCGTCGCAGACCTATTATAAAGTAACCATAGAAATTCCAAGAGACGACCCATACGAATCCTTAGCAGTTTAGTGCTATTTTTACCGAGTTTCAATTCTTATGGAAGTAATTAAAGTTGCTATTGCCGACGATCATAAAATCTTTCGAAAAGGGGTAATTCTCTCCTTACGGCCCTTCACTAATATCAAGTTCGTTTTGGAGGCAGACAATGGAGATCAACTTTTAGAAGGTGTGGCCGCCACTGAGCCGGACGTGGTTTTAATGGACCTTCGAATGCCGGGTAAGGATGGCATTGAGACAACGAAAATCCTGAGTAAGCAATATCCAAACATCCACGTTATAGTGTTGAGTATGTACGAGGACGACCGCTTTGTTTCCCATATGATGGAAAACGGCGCCAGTGGTTATTTGCTTAAAAATGCTGAACCCCAGGAGATTCGGAGAGCCGTAATGGATGTGTACGAGAAAGGATACTATCTCAACAACTTCGTGAACAGGATCTTATTAAAGAAATCTCACGCCAAACAGAAGACAGTTCCCTCTTTAAACAACGAGATCACTTTGACGGACCGGGAAAGAGATGTACTAAAGTTCATTTGTATGGAGTTCACAGCCCAGGAAATCGCCCAAAAAATGGATATTAGCCCCAGGACGGTAGAAGCTATCAAGGACCGATTGATGGAGCGTTTTGGAAGTAAAAACACGGCTGGACTGGTATTCTTTGCCGTTAAGAACAACTTAGTCGACTAAAGAGTTACACCGCACTTAGAGAGTCATTTCCTTTATTTCTCCTTCCACGACGAGGTTGCCTGCAGTTTTTACCATAATTTCCTCTACACTTACTCCCGGCGCACGCTCCAACAGTCTGAAACCGTCTTCAGTAACATCCAATACAGCCAACTCGGTGACGATCTTTTTGACACATCGCACTCCAGTCAGGGGCAACGTGCATTGAGGTAACAATTTCGATTCGCCCTTTGGATTTGTATGCATCATAGCAACAATGATGTTTCTCGCTGAGGCAACAAGATCCATAGCACCGCCCATGCCCTTCACCATTTTTCCGGGAATTTTCCAGTTGGCGATATCTCCAGTCTCACTGACTTCCATTGCACCCAAAACGGTTAGGTCAATCTTGCCTGCCCTGATCATTCCGAAGCTTTCTGCACTATCGAAAAAAGCACCACCTGGCAAGACAGTTACGGTTTCTTTCCCGGCATTTATGAGGTCTGCATCAATCTCTTCTTCTGAAGGATAGGGGCCCATTCCCAACATTCCATTTTCACTTTGTAACATTATGGAAATACCAGCAGGAATATAGTTTGAAACGAGGGTCGGAATCCCAATACCGAGGTTCACATACATACCATCTTTTAATTCCTGGGCGATTCGTTTTGCAATTCCATATTTATCCAGAGCCATAATTGTAAAGATTAAGTACGATTAAACGCTATTCGGTACCAAGTTTCACTGTTCTTCTCTCAATCCTCTTTTCATAATTTGAGCCTTGAAATATTCGGTGAACATAGATGCTTGCTACATGCACCTGGTCGGGATCCAGTTCGCCCGGTTCTACCAAATGTTCCACTTCCGCAATTGTAATCCTGCCAGCTTTTGCCATTGAAGTAGAAAAGTTTCTTGTAGTCTTCCGAAACACAAGGTTTCCATACCTGTCACCTTTCCATGCTTTCACAATTGCGAAATCGGCATACAGTGCATGCTCCATTAGGTATTTCTTCCCGTTGAATTCCCGTACTTCCTTCCCCTCTCCAATTTCTGTTCCGTAACCTGCAGAGGTAAAAAAGGCGGGAATGCCCATGCCTGCCATTTGTATTCTCGTTGCCAATGTGCCTTGGGGAATAAGATCAACCTCAAGCTCTCCATGTAATAGCTGCCTTTCAAATTCTGCATTTTCTCCCACATAGGAACTCATCATCTTCTTAATCTGCCGTGTCTTTAAAAGCAATCCTAACCCAAAATCGTCCACTCCAGCATTGTTGGAAATGCAGGTCAATCCTTTAACTCCTAGTTGTACAAGTGCGTTGATACAGTTTTCGGGAATTCCACTGAGGCCGAAACCGCCGAGCATGATGGTTGAATTATCCTTTATATCGTGTATTGCCTCGGATGCGTTGTTGAATACTTTGTTCATGGCAAGCAATTGCTTAATCAAATGTAATCAACGTTCAGCAATGGACTATGGAGTATGAGACCGAATGAGAAGTTTTCTTTTTACGCTATCTGCAACTATTGGTTTTGTATGTTGTTTGGGGACGGTATCTTTTTCCTGTAATGCCTGCTCATAATGTTGTAGGGAATCAAGAACAGGTTTCAAGTTAGCTGGGTGATCCTGGTAGTACTTAAGGCTCCTGGTAAAGTCATCTTTACTAACCTGGTGTACTGCAAAAACTTTTCGATAGTAATCTACGTGTTTAGATAGACTTCTGAAGGAAGAATCTGATGTTGAATAATAGTCAGCTAATTCGTCAGCCTGCATTATGTCCCACAAGATCGCCTGCATTTTCTTTGGGGGCAGGATGTCTTTCGGGACAGATGATTTGCATGAGCAAAAAGAGGCGATCAGAAAGAGAAAGACCAGATGTTTCATTTCAACTCTTTATAGGCACTTGCGTTTGTCAGATCCATCTTCACAAGGAAGTCTCTTGCCCTCGCTTTAACGTCCGGTTCGGCCTTTGTAAAGAGTTTCACCAACTCGTTGCTTTTTCCCTGAAAGAAGAATTGTATCACCATCGAACCGGGATTTTCAGAATTGACCGTATTCAAATGATTGAGTGCAGTTAAAACACTTGCCCTTCCTTCGGTTTCGTTCTCATAAAACTTATCAAATCCACCACGATAGTAAGAATAGATAGCATCGTGCACGAGGTTAAAACGGGGATCTGTAAACCCCTGGATCAGTTTCTGCCGGTTCCTCAAACCTTCGAAGGTTTTCCAGCCGATAATGTCACCACCTTCCGGTGCATTGTTCACGATATAGTCCGCCTTTTGGAAATAGGGATCGCCCCCCCTCGGAGAAAAGGAATCATAATCCATTCCAAGAATAATGTTGACGTAATAAGCAAGTAGAGCGGTTAGATTTGATGTTAATGGGTCACTACCTTGTATCCTGTTCTCATTGAAGTCTAACGGTTGAAACTCAACATACTTGAACTGTATAGCCGGATCCTGCATGTTGATGATGGGCGACTCATACGTTGTGTTGTAAATGGGTCTTGCTGACTGTACCGTCAATGTTCCTTTGAATACATTGTTACCGGAATATTCGTCAAGTGTAAGTAGGAAACTGCACTTAATTTTTTCTTGCGGCTGGAAGTTATCACCTGTCCATTTGCGGTTGTTTAGAAAATTGGTCACAGCAGTTTGAAGGGTCTGGAATATCTTCTTATCAACGCCGCTCCCGACCTTGCTACTGACGACAGAAAATTTTGCCTGTAATTCCTGGGCAGGCACAGCTTGTATCAAAAGAGTAGCAATAAGTAAAGAGAATAGATTTTTCATTCACTAATTTGGATTATCGCATCAACAATATCTTTTGCCAATGCAGTCTTAGACTTCAATTCAATGGGCTTTTCGTCGCCGCTTTTGAAAAACAGGCGCACTTTATTGGTATCGTGGCTGAAGCCAGCTCCGGCATCTTGTAGCGAATTCAAAACAATAAGGTCGGCATTTTTGTCTTCCAGCTTCTTTCTTGCATTGACTACCTCATTTTCCGTCTCCAAAGCAAATCCCACCAAAGTCTGACCGGCAGATTTCATATTACCAAAACTACCCAAGATATCTTTTGTCTTTTTTAACTTAATTGTAAACTCGTCCTGTTTCTTCTTTATCTTTTGATCTGCAACATCGGTCGGAGTGTAATCCGCAACCGCCGCAGCCATGACAGCGATGTCATACGATGCCATCTCATTCAAACAAGCCGTATACATTTCCTCTGCCTGCCTCACCCTGATCAAATTTACTTTTTGGTTTTTAAGAGCTAACGAGACCGGTCCACTCACCAAGGTGACCTGCGCCCCCCTTGAGGCTAATTCCTCCGCGATAGCATAGCCCATTTTCCCGGAAGAATAGTTACCGATAAAACGAACCGGGTCGATGGATTCGTATGTTGGCCCGGCAGTTACAAGGGCTTTTTTGCCATTCAACTGGCCTGCATTTTTGAAGTACTCTTCAATCGAAAGGACAATTTCTTCAGGTTCTGCCATTCTACCTTGACCTATTAGCCCACTCGCTAATTCACCATAGGCCACGTCTAAAACCCTGGCTCCGTTTTGTTGCAGCACTTCGAGGTTTCTTTTCGTATTTGGATGTTGCCACATGTCTTCATCCATTGCCGGTGCCACCATTACAGGGCAAACGGCAGAAAGATAAACAGCCAATAAAAGATTGTCACATTGCCCACCTGCCATTTTACTCATGGTATTACAGCTAAGTGGCGCAATCAAAATCAAATCAGCCCACCGACCCAACTCAACATGGTTTGCCCAACTCTGTTCGTCAAAAAGGTCCACTAAAACAGGATTCTTTGACAAAGTTGAAAGTGTAAGCTTCGAGACAAAATCGGTTGCGGAGGGTGTCATCATCACTCGTACTTCCGCGCCGGCCTTTACCAATGACCTCACTATCAGTGGAGTTTTATAAGCCGCGATACTCCCTGTAACACCGATGATTATCTTTTTGCCTCGGACCATCGACACTAAAATACTATATAATAAAAACAAAAGCGACCCCTTAGCTAAAGGATCGCTTTGAATATCGAGAAATACGGTTTATTTAAAAAGGTCCTGATCTTCATTTTTACGATAATAGATCTTGCTCTCCATGAACTCCTGAGTTGCCAATAATGCAGGGTTTGGCATACGCTCGTAAGCCCTGGATATTTCAATCTGCTCCTTATTCTCATGGATCTCTTCCAAAGAATCTGTATGACTGGCAAACTCTTCAAGTTTATTATGCAACTCCTCTTTTAAAGAAATATTGATCTGGTTTGCACGTTTGGCCACGATAGCAATAGACTCATACAGGTTGCCGGTCTTATTCTTGAACTCGTTAACATCGCGAGTTTCAATGTTATTGGATGTACTGATGCTAAGTTGTCTTCTTAACAAGCTCATTTGAATATGTTTTTAAATTGTTTTGCGATTGATTTAGATAGTCCTGCACTTCCTTATCCAAGTGACTTTGAGGAAAGCGGTCTTTAAAATCATTACATTCTTCAATTACTTTCTCAAAACGTTCAGCCTTCTTCTCCTCCACACTTAGTTCTGCATATCGAAAATAAGACTTAATGACCATCATTTTATACTCTTCTGCCCTGTTCGATTCAGGATAGGTGTTTAAAAGCGAGGTGAAAGTGACCGCCGCTGCCTGGAACTGGCCGAGATCATAGTATAACTGAGCAGAACCGGCATCTTTTTGCTCCAGTTTCTGCCGGCAAATGTCAATGATCTGAGTTGCTTCTTTGTTTCGGGGTGAACCCGGATGCGTATTAATGAATGTCTGCATCATCCCGATCGTCTTGATTGTGTTGGTCTGGTCCAGCGTCGGCTTTGGCGATTGCTTATAAAAGCTATAAGCTCTCATATAATCAATTTCTTCCCCTCTTGAGCTGTTAGGATATATTTCCAGGAAAGTCTTAAACAAGTTTTCGGCGTTTAAATAGTCTTTCTGGTAATAGGCGCAATAAGCATATTTATAGTACAGGTCTTCAAATTCGGGAGCACCCCGGTAGTAGGGCATCACGTCTTCATAGAGCTGTTGGGCATAATTGTATTTCTTTTTGGCATAGTACTGTTCTGCCATTTTTAGCTTGTACTCGGGGTCTTTGCTCTTCAGGATTTTATTAAATCCATTACAACTCACTAACAGGGCGCAGAGAACAATTAAAACGGCAAACTTCATAAAGGCTGGCAAAGTTAATCAGTTTGGGCAAATATTCTTTAATTAAAGCCACCCCAAACCGAACTCCCCGTTAAGATTTACCTAAATAAGAAAAAATCCCGTCTCTGTTAGAGAGACGGGATCTAGATTATGCTGGCAAGGCAAATTATTTACCTCTTCCCAAGTTTGGGTTTGGAACTGTTGTTGGTAATCCGGCATCCTGGTCAGTAGCTGCACGGAAGTCAACGGTATTGCAGTCTCCACCTTCCTGGCCAATCTGCCAGTAGAAACGATCACCGCTAATACCTTCTTTTTCAACCATATACCTGATGATAACGTTCACTCTATCCCAAGCTCTTTGTTGCTGTGCTTTGGTTGAAGAGCAATAGCTGGTTACAACTACTTTACACTCAGCATTCTGACGCAAACGAGCTGCGATAGAAGCTAACAGGCCTTTTGCATCGTTTGTTAAGGTAGTAGAAGTATTACCTGTGAAAGTAACGCTAGGTAAAGCACCTAACAATTGTGCACATTCGTCACCTCTGATCATGCCTTTGAAGCAAGATGAATCAGGGCATGGGCATTTACCAACGCCATCAGCGTCAACCGGTTGGCAATAAGTTGGAGTAACTTTTTCCTTATCACGGCAATCTGGTACACCGTCACCGTCTGTGTCAAGGCTCACACCATGAGAATCAACAGGGCAACCTTGAGGAGTCTGCTCCTGGTCGAATTGATCGGTAATTCCATCACCATCTGCATCAGGCAGAACTGGTTTTGGAAGAATCATGTATTTAGGCTTGCGAATTTCCTGGTAAGCGTAATCCAGTGGGTTGATCCACCACAAAGGCTGAACAGCTTTTGAACCCAGGTTGATGTTTAAGCCAACTGAGGCAAAATTATAAGTATCGAAATTCTGGCTGAGAACCGCGCTTCCAGGAGCAGGTTGTTCTGCCCAACGTTGACCGTCGAGAAGGTCATCATTTGTTACAGTGAACCGATCTTC
>DATDNL010000236.1:0-2986 GCA_036518315.1 Flavisolibacter sp.
TGTATCCCCATACCGCATGCCTCTGTGTACCTCCATTATTGTGCACCGCAATAAACACATCCGGATGCTTCTTATTCGACTCCTGTAGTTCATAAGCATAACCCGAAATCTTTCCATCGATGATCGCTGTCGTATGCTCAACTTTCGTATTACTCCCCGCATCCGAATGGTGTAAGCCTTCCTTTCCAAGACTCCAAACCTTATATTCCTTCAACTTCATATCCGGTTTCAAAGCCATAGCAGCTTCAACAATTCCATTACAGGTAAGTGCTTCACTAAAATCTTTCCCCGTATCCGTTTGATGCGATGGCTGCCAAACCACCACCGGCTTCTTCTTTTTGTGCTCAACAAACGATACATTGATCAGAACTGGAAACAGTAACAGTATCGGCAAATACTTCTTCATAAACGGTACATTACTCAGCTAAGCTAAATAAGCCAACTCGAATAACCATCCTCTCCATCATTCATTAGGTGCAACCAGTCAGTATATCTAATCTCCCTTTCCCTCTGCGCCCCCGTGGCTCCGCGTGACCCAGTTCTCCCATTTCTAAACTCCCATTTGATTTCAATTCTCCTCCTCTGCGTGACCAAATAACCCTCTCCAATACAAAAGTCCCATCTGCCTTAACATTTCTTTCGGGTATCTAAAGAAACATTCCCCGGATGCTTTCTCTATTTTCATATCTCGATGAAACCCTACCTCCTCCTTTTCGTTACCGTTCTTCTCATTTCCTGCAAAAAGAACGACAACATTGGCACTTCTGCAAAGACGCTCACCAACGTTTCCTATGGCGCCACCAACGTTGAGAAAATGGACATCTATTTACCTGCAGGCAGGACCACGGACTCAACGAAAACGATTGTTATGGTTCACGGCGGTGCCTGGGTCAGTGGTGATAAGTCCGATTTTGCAACATTTATTCCCGTTCTCCAACAGCGCTTTCCCGGTTATGCCATCGCCAACGTCAATTACAAGCTTGCTACAACCACTGACAATCACTTTCCAACCCAGGAAAACGACATGAAAGCCGCCCTTGACTTCCTTGTTCAAAAAGCAACCGATTACCAGCTTTCTCAAAACTTCATTCTACTTGGTGCCAGCGCCGGTGGTCATATGGCCCTCTTGCAAGCCTATAAATATTCCTCCCCCAAAGTATTTGCTGTCGTGGACTTCTTTGGACCTACCAACATGACAGATCTTTACAATTTTTATTCATCGAATCCACCTGAACAGGGCCTCTTTCAACTTTTGATGAACGGCACCCCGCAAAGCAATCCGTCCTTATATCAACAGTCCAGTCCCATAAACTTCGTAACGAACCAGTCTTGCCCCACGATCATTTTTCACGGCAATGCCGACGTTGTCGTTCCCATCTCTGAATCCGTCGATCTAAAAAATAAGTTAAGCAGTGCGGGTGTAGCAAATCAGATGATCACCTATCCCAACGTAGGTCATGAAGTGTGGCCTTCTAACATCATGACTGATGTATATAATAAGATGGAGCAATTCATAAAAACGAATGTCCATTAACAACCCTTCTTCAAATTCATTATCTTGTTAGTAGATTTATTGTTACGCAGAGCTTTCCCTTAGACGGGCCTTGTCTTTTCAGCAACCGCTAAATGCTTCTTATGCAAGTCCATCACTTCGACAACTTCGACCTGGACGCAAAAGCCTGTATCACCTGGCGAAACGGTGTCCACCTTTGCTTCAGGGCTAACGGTCCTTACTACATGGCCCTCTATCGCCTCGACAATTTTTACGTCGAGATTCAATACCATACTTCTTACGATGGCATTGATTCAATTCACACCTTCACCTGCGAAGACCAAATACAATCCTATCTTGACCAGCTCGACATTAACCACCTGCTGGATTGAGACGTACTTCAACCCGTTAACACATCCCTAACAATAGACTCTCTCCTCTATTGTCCTATTGCTACGTTCTCCCACCAGCGAGTCGTCTCATCGTCACATCGCCACACTCCCTCATCAGCTAATCAGCACATCAGCTAATCATCTCATTGTCTCATCGTCCCATTGTCTCATCGTCTCATTCTCTCAACAAATACCCGCAGAGCTTCTACACTAATACTTTTGTTCCGGTCGCTTGCACATAGTCGACTGTATTAATTATTTTAAACGGCGATCACACTTACAACAGAAACTTTTCCACAGAAATCTGCTTATAGCATGGCCTTTGCTTATCCATCGGCCAATTCTTCTTTTTAAAATTAATCGTATGAAAAAAGTCTTTCTAGCAGGTAGTGTTGCGCTTATTGTTCTGGCCTCGTGCAAAAAGGATAAGAACAATGAGAACGTAAGCTCAACCGACCAAACTTTCCTTACCCAGGCAGCCATTTCGAACAAATCAGAAATCATGGCCGGCCAGTTGGCAGCAACTAAGTCAACAACAGCCTCTATCAAATCCTTCGGGCAATTGATGGTGACAGAACACACCCAGGCCCAAACTGATTTACAAGGTGTGTATTCGGGTGCCAGCCAAACCATGCCTGACACGCTTGATGCACAACACCGCGCACTGATGACAAGGTTAAACTCCCTTAGCGGCCATTCTTTCGACTCGGCCTACATCAGCAGCCAGGTAATGGATCATCAAGCTGCCGTTACGCTCTTCCAAAATGAGATCAGCAACGGCAACAACAGCAGCGTGAAAAGCTACGCCAGCACCTACCTGCCGCACATCCAGATGCACTTGCAAAAAGCAGATAGTCTTTCAAGGGCACTATAACTCTACAAAGAAAATTCTCAAAAAAACCGGAAGTCCTTCTCCCGGTTTTTTTTATGCCTTACATTTGCCATCCATTTTTGACTCCGTAGCTCAGTTGGTAGAGCAGCTGACTCTTAATCAGCGGGCCGAGAGTTCGAGTCTCTCCGGGGTCACCCTTCAGTCAAATACCAACGACATTAATCAAAAACGGCCTCTCATTCGAGAGGCCGTTTTCCAAGCAGTTTCTAT
>DATDNL010000237.1:0-3760 GCA_036518315.1 Flavisolibacter sp.
TTAAGACGTCCTTCTCTGCTTAATTCTCGCCCACTTTATCATTATCTTCAATACTTCTTGAACAACTGAGACATGTGGCTCCCCTAAAACTGAAAACGACCACAAACGTCCAACCTCGAACTCTCTAGATCACCCATTCAACTTATTCAACCCAATGAACCACCCTATAAACAACCCTCCACATGCCCGCATCTTCCCAATAATCAATTCTTAATAATCAATAATCCCCCGCCACCAAAGGGAACTCCTGGCAGCCCCCATCCTTCCTGGCCGCTATTCCTTTCACCCCGCCAATTCCGGACGCGGACGGTCCGGATTGTTAAATCAGACCCGTCTATGATCTAATTCATTTCACTTTTAGCCTAATCCTTTTACTTTTGTCTCGTTGAAGAAAATTGTTGCCATACTATTCCTGCTGGCCTACGGCCTGTCTTCTACAGGTGCAACGCTTCAATTTCATTATTGCTGCGGCAAGCTGAAAGACATTAAGCTTTCCTCCGTTCCTCAAAAGGATTGTGGAATGAAGCATGTCGCTCCTGTTAAGAAGAAATGTTGCGACGACAAACAGGTAGAGCTGAAAATAAAAGCAGACCAAAAGGCTCAACAGGCAACGAAATTCAATCTTTGGTCGCCTTCCATTGCAAAACAGGAATCAACACTTGATGTACAACAACCCGTTGTTTCATCCCTCATCGTTCCCGAAGTTTTTGCTCCGCCTCCGCTAAAAGATCCACTTTATATTCTTCACTGCGTTTACAGAATTTGATTGTGCTCTTCTTCCGAAGATGAGTATTTACACAATCAAATTATTTTTCTATGAGACTGATTATATATGCTGCTATCATCTTATTGAGCCTTGCAGGTTCAACGGTGAAAGCACAATCCAACCATAAAGACACAACTGTAAGTTTTAAAGTATTTGGCGTTTGCGTTCAGTGTGAGCGCCGCATTGAAAAATCACTCAAGATAAAAGGTGTCGAATCCGCAAAGTGGGACGTAAACACCAAGATGGCCACTGTCAGTTATCTTCCCGACGTCATTTCCCTGGATGGCCTCTACAAGACCGTCGAGAGTGTTGGCCATGACACTGAAAAGGAAAAGGCCGACGACGAAGTCTATAAGGCCCTGCCCGAATGCTGCCACTATCGCGAAATGGCAAACCTGCAGGAGACGACGACCTTCAATCCTAACGATGCTGAACATATCCGTGGTATTGTGGTAGAAGAGATCAATGGGCAGCCCAATCCTCTTGCGGGAGCGACTGTTTCCGTTTTAGGAACCCCTCAAACCATAGTGACGAATCCCCACGGAGAATTCCTGCTTCATGCAAACACGACCGGCAAACTGTTGATCAGTTATGCAGGGCTTCAAAGCGACACTGTTTCCATAAATGGTTTAAGAGATATAGAGATCACGATGGTGAGGAAGTCCGATCTGAAGGGTGTTGTCATTACAGCGACAGCACGCAGGCGGACGGCCTTTATCGATGCAACAAGTCCATTTAGCACAACGATCATTACAAAGAAGGAGCTGCTGAAAGCGGCCTGCTGTAACCTTAGTGAAAGTTTCGAGACTAATCCTTCGGTGGATGTTTCTTATAACGATGCCGCCACAGGGTCAAAACAAATTCAACTGCTTGGGCTAGCCGGTATTTATACTCAGTTAACTGTTGAGAACCTTCCCGGTCCACGTGGATTGGCGACGCCGCTGGGATTGAATAGCATCGCAGGTCCCTGGGTAGAATCCATGCAATTGATCAAAGGAACAGGTAGCGTTGTCAATGGCTATGAAAGTATTGCCGGGCAGATCAACGTTGAGCTGAAGAAGCCAAGGGAAGCGGAAAAGTTTTACCTGAATGGCTACGTGAATAGCATGGGTAAGACGGATTTTAATCTGAACCTCGCGCATCGCATCAACGATAAATGGTCTACAGGGTTCCTCTTGCACGATGATTTCCTTTACAACAAGACCGATTTTAATAAAGATGGATTCAGGGATCTGCCCACGGGAAATCAATTCAGCGGAGTTCATCGCTGGCAGTATGTAGGAGACAAGGGCCTGATGTCGCAGTTTGGAGTGAAGATGCTGATCGACTCAAGGGTAGGTGGGCAACTTGCATTTGATCCGTCGAATGACAAGCTTACAACACGGAACTATGGATTGGGTTTTGATACAAAACGTTACGAAGCATTTGGAAAGCTTGGTTATGTTTTTCCCGACAAGATTTACAAAAGTGTAGGCTTCGAGCTGTCTGCTTTTAGTCACGACCAGGATTCTTATTTTGGTTTGACAACCTACGATGCCAAACAAAAGAACCTATACTCAAATTTGATCTATCAATCACAAATCAAATCAGAAGCCAATCAAATAAAGGCAGGTGCCAGCTTCGTCTACGATAATTATGACGAGCTGTTAAATGCAACGCCCTATAAAAGAACAGAAGCGGTCCCGGGTGCATTTGCAGAATACAGCTATAAATACAAGACAAAGTTTGACCTGGTTGCCGGTCTAAGGGCAGATCACAACAGTTTGTACGGCTGGTTTGTTACACCGAGGTTGAACATAAGATATGAGCCAGTGAAAGGAACTACTTTGCGTCTGAATGCAGGTCGTGGTCAAAGAACTGCTAATATATTTGCAGAGAACATAGGTGTGTTGGTTAGCTCAAGGCAGATTGTTATTGAGAATAATGGTGATAATAGCAAGGCGTATGGCTTGCAACCAGAAGTAGCGTGGAACAAAGGCATTAGTGTTGACCAAAAGTTTAAGCTGTTTCATAAAGATGCTTCTTTCGGAATTGATTTCTACCGCAATGATTTCCAGAACCAGGTCGTAGTGGATGTAGAAAATGCAAGGCAGGTGAAGTTTTATAACCTCGTGGGTAAATCGTACTCCAATAGTTTGCAGGCGGAGTTAAACGTTACACCCCTTACTCATTTTGATGTCCGGGTGGCTTACCGGTATTTTGATGTAAAGACCACTTATGGAGACCAGTTGTTACAGAAACCACTGACGGCAGCCAACAGGGCCTTTGCCAACCTGGCCTACGAACTCAATGGATGGAAATTGGATTATACGATCAACTATAACGGCAGGAAAAGAATTCCTTCGACTTCGGTAAACCCGGATGCATACAAGCTTGACACTTATTCCCCGTCCTATATTTTGATGAATGCGCAGGTTAGTAAAACCTTTGGCAAGAAGAAGTTGTTCGATGCGTATGTGGGTGGTGAAAACCTGGGCAACTATTTCCAGGAGAACGCGATTCTCGCTGCAGATCAACCGTTTAGCCCTTATTTCGATGCCTCACTGGTGTGGGGACCGGTTACAGGCCGTACGATTTACGGCGGCATCAGGTACACGATTAAATAAGCATTAAAGCTATCCTTAATAATGAATGAAGCCCGATAAGATCGGGCTTTATCGATTCTACCGAAAACTTAGAGTACGTATGAGCTTATCCCGTATTTTAGTGCGGTCTTACTATGTCAAAGATCATTTCCCAATTTGGCCAGAGGAATTACAACCTTTTACTCGACAGCGTGAAGGACCATGCCATCATGATCGTCGACACCAATGGCTACATAACCAATTGGAGCGGCGGGGCTGAAAAGGTAAATGGCTACACCGAAAGGGAAATCGTTGGGAAACATCTTTCTATCTTTTATACCGACGAAGAAGTTAAGAAAGGGGAACCACAAAAACACCTTGAAAAAACGAGGGACCTGGGACGACTCGAATACGAGGGATACAGGGTGCG
>DATDNL010000238.1:0-7757 GCA_036518315.1 Flavisolibacter sp.
GTTTTTCGCATTAAGACTATATTTTATGTGATGCTCCGCTGCACTCCAAACCAATTCATCCCCTCCAGCCAATACACACCCCAAAAAGGGAATAAGTAAGTCCTTATTGGAGAGCTATACTGCAGTTATACTGAAGTTAAACTGAAGTTATACTGGAGTTATACTACAATTGCCCCTAGCAACCCTATAGAATCGCTATGGAAAAAGAATGCGTGCTTCCGCCTCTTTGTAATTGGGTAAGCTGTGGCCCCGCCCGCCCTCAGCCTTGGTATCTGTGTGCAGAGCATTTTACCGGTGTTTTTAACAGCTCCCTTCAAAAATTCTAAACCCCCAATTCCAAATTCTAGCCCACCAACCCTTACCTTTGCCGTCCTTTCACAAACCCACGGGTGTGGTGACCTGTAGGTGAAACTGAAACAAGCCCGGTTCTCCACGGGCGATTTAGTAATCGTGAAAAAACAAACTTAAAATGAAACGTACATTTCAACCGCATCGCCGCCGCCGTAAAACAGTTCATGGTTTTCGCAAACGCATGCAAACTGCAAATGGCAGGAAAGTGTTAGCAAGCCGTCGTGCTAAAGGCCGTCACAAGCTCACAGTCAGCGATGAAAGGAAATTGAAGTAAGGCAAACGCCGGTTTCAACAATATTTAGCTCTCAACTCTCCAGTTGAGGGCTTTTTATTTCCCCTCAACACGACATGGCTTCTAAATTTGCACTATGGCAGCTAAGCGTTTTGGATTTGGACGAAAGGAAAAACTGAAAAGCCGCAAGCAAATCGACGAGCTGTTTCTGCAAGGCAAAAGCTTCTCCGTCTATCCGCTGCGTGTAACCTACCAGTTTACTTCGTCCGAAACTCCCGGAATTCAAGTGGGAGTGACTGCCGGGAAGAAATATTTCAAAAGAGCCGTCGACCGCAATCGTATGAAGCGACTGATGAGAGAGGGCTACCGCATACAAAAGTCGGATCTTGTCGAACTATTAACTCAAAAACGGCAAAGCGCGGCGCTGTTCTTTATGTACACTGGTAAGAGTTTGACCACCTTTCCGGTTATCAAGGAAACTATGAGCAAATGCCTCGAGCGCTTACAAAAACTCGCTCAACAAAATGAAGCCACTTCTTAGAATACTGTCCCTTCCCTTTATCGCTCTCATCAAGCTTTATCAATGGATCCTTTCACCCTTGCTGGGTCCATCAAAATGCCGCTTCACACCCACATGCTCCCACTACGCGATTGAAGCCTTCAAGAAACATGGAGTATTCAAAGGCTTCTGGCTCAGCGTGAGGCGCATCAGTCGCTGCCATCCCTGGGGTGGACATGGATATGATCCAGTGCCATAGGGAAATTTCAAAGCTGCGTTCCAAGCCGTTTGTACTGCCATTGTTGACCCTGCGACGGCCGATTAGAATCTACTGTTTTGGGGACCTTATATCTTATCAATTTTCAAATAGCCTAAATGCAAATCATCGTCCGGAACACCTTCCGCTTTTGTGATCCTGAGGCTGTATTGCTCCTTTGTATGAGAAGGAAGTATGTCTTCAATTTCGTAAATATCATCCACATCAACGCCGTACTTATCGTCAATGTGTGATACCGCTCCTTCAAAGCCAGTATGCTTGTAGAAGGCAGTTTGCTTCGCTCGTTGAACGGCAATTCCTTTATCTGCCGCAATAGTTAGCAGCTTGTAATGAAACTCTTCAAACTCGTTTTCCTTATACCCTCCAAGATTGATAAAGAATAGCCGCTCTCGTTGAGTAACGCCATTGACTTCTTTAGGCACCACCTCAACCTTGTACCCGTCCACCGACTGCACTTCTCTCCATCCGTCAATGTGAATCTTACCATCCGCCTCTTTCCAAAAATCAATCATGTCTTTCTTCACCTCGGTTAAACTTCTTCCTATACCAAAAAATAAGTCATGCTGCTCCGTATTTCTACCTGCTGGTTTACATCCCAGTAGCACCATGTATAGTTTTAAATTACCCATCTGGGAGAGAAAGAAAAACCGCTTCGTTTAGAAGCGGTTCTCTGCTTTTGTTATTTGCTGGCTTTTTCAAAATGC
Organism: Flavisolibacter sp.; assembly: GCA_036518315.1. Taxonomy (GTDB): domain Bacteria; phylum Bacteroidota; class Bacteroidia; order Chitinophagales; family Chitinophagaceae; genus Flavisolibacter. The sequence continues at coordinate 2,064 of DATDNL010000238.1, forward strand.
TCTGCCACCTTGTTCCAGTTGATTACATTCCAGATGTTAGACAGGTATTCCGGTCTGCGGTTCTGGTACTTCAGGTAGTAAGCATGTTCCCAAACATCAACACCTAGCACGGGCTGGCCCTTTACTTCAGCAACATCCATCAGTGGATTGTCCTGGTTCGGAGTTGAAGTCACTTCGAGCTTACCATCTTTCACGATCAGCCATGCCCATCCGCTTCCAAAGCGGGTTGCACCTGCTGTGTTTACTTTCTCTTTTAATGCATCAAACGATCCGAAAGTCTGGTTGATCGCATCTGCTAACTTGCCTGAAGGCTGCCCGCCTTTGTTGGCACCTAATATCTCCCAGAAGAAACTGTGGTTCCAGTGACCACCACCGTTATTTCTAACCGAAGGGGATATCTTGCCTGCTTTGGCAATTAATTCTTCAAGACTTTTGTTTTCATGCTCAGTCCCGGCAATCGCCTTATTAAGGTTGTCTACATAAGCCTGGTGGTGTTTATCGTGATGTATCTGCATGGTCTGTGCGTCGATATGTGGTTCCAATGCATCGAACGAATACGGTAATGGAGGAAGGGTAAATGCCATAACTTTTGATTTTTGTTTTACGAATACTTTTCTGTCCTTAGAACTGCAAATTTATTGAGGATATGAGTGCAGAAGAAAAATACTATTTCTTAATGCAAAGCCTTATCCTGGTCCTTCCTGCATCAGTTTGAGCAAGTGCATCACCTCTTCTGCTTAAAAAATGCCTTAATGAGCTCGGCACATTCTTCCTGCAAAACACCCTTTACCAGTTCAGTCTTAGGATGAAAAGGAGAGTTTTCTTTTGTGATATGTAGATAGCCATTCTTTTCGTCCGCCGCGCCGTATACGATTCGGCCGATCTTGCTCCAATACAACGCTCCTGCGCACATGAGACATGGCTCTATCGTGACATATAAGGAGGCATCCACCAGGTATTTACTGCCGAGGTAGTTGAAAGCAGACGTGAGCGCAATAATTTCGGCATGGGCGGTGGGATCATGAAGCTTCTCCACCTGGTTATAGCCTCTCGCAATGATCTTATTATTGATTACGACAAGCGCACCAATAGGCACTTCATCCTCATCAAAAGCATTTTGTGCCTGCACCAATGCCTGTCGCATAAAATGTTCATCGTTCATCTGCACTATTTCTATTTGTTGAAAGTAACAAAGGTGGGGGACATAGTATCTCCAAAGAAACAATCTGTTCCCTGCTGCCGCCCGGATACTATCGATTATTCCGAGCCACAGAGTTCAGAGAATTCCTTCTCTTTCCCTTTGCTCCTTTAACAGCTTCGTTCCGAAACTAAGCTTCTTTGCTGTTGGCGATTTTTCACCGATCACCCTCCAGAATGGGGTAATCTTGCTCAGGGCCTTACCCTTTTCATATTCCTCGTAGGCCGCTTCCGCTGCTATTCTGATGAATATACCAGTGGTGAGAGGACAAGTCACCTCGGCATGATACTCAGCAGCAAGGTCTTTGCGAATGGTTTCAATGTTGGCCTCGCGGCCCCTTGGTATATGACGAATATAATCATCCACGATCTTCGGTGTCGGTATAAGCATCAATTGTCCTGCCTTCACTCCGCCGAAGGCTTTGCCGGCTTTTTCAATAATCGGCTGGCGGTCTACATTCAATTTGTCCGCCCAGGTTTTGCGTTTGTAGGCACACATATGATAGAGTTGTCTACTAACGTAAAGAAATATTTGAATCATACCCACTGACCACAGTAATTTGCCTGTATGACACTGGTCATTCGGGAAGCCACCATCCAAGACGCCATACTGATAGCCGACATCAGCCACCAGACTTTTTTTGAGACCTTTTCTCCTTACAACAGCACGCAGAACATGAACAAGTTCCTGGGGCAGCAGTTCACGAAGGGCAAGCTAATGCTAGAGGTAGGAGCGAAGCAGAACATCTTTTTGCTGGCTTATGAAGGAGAAGACGTTGCAGGCTACGTAAAGATCCGCGACGACCGGGTGCCTCCTGGCATGGGTAAGGTCTCGGCCCTGGAGATTGCCCGACTCTACGCTGTGACAAGCCAGATAGGAAAGGGGGTGGGATCGCAACTAATGCAAGCCTGTCTGCAGATCGCCAAAGAAAAAAACAAAGAATGGCTATGGCTCGGCGTCTGGGAGAAGAACCAAAGAGCCATCGACTTCTACACGAAATGGGGCTTCGAAAAGTTCGACGAAACTGACTTCCTTCTCGGCGATGACATGCAGCGCGACTGGCTTATGAAGAAGAAGGTCTGAAATCGCGGAACTTTTTTGCCGCCGCCTGCTCAAACAGATTAATAATTATTTGGTATTGATTATTGGTTGACTCACGACTCGCCACTTATTGCTGACCATCCACCGCTTCACCTCACAATCTTCTTAAACAACCCCAGCTTCCCTTCGAAAGGCGGATACTTAATCTTCGGGTCGAACCATGTCGGTGTCTTCATCACCGCCTTCTTATGGCTAAAAACGTCAAAAGAATATTTTCCATGATAGGCGCCCGTTCCGCTATTTCCCTTTCCCCCAAATGGTAGATTGAAATTGGTCAAATGCCAGCTCGCGTTGTTCACACAGCCGCCTCCGAACGCCACGTTCTTAATCCACTGGTTTTCTTTTTCACTGCTTTCAGTAAAAACATAAAAGGCGAGCGGGTTAGCATTGCGCTCAATGATATCTTTGGCCTGTTCAAAGTCCTTAAACGAAATAACCGGCAGGATCGGTCCAAATATCTCTTCGCCCATCACTGCCGCTTCTAAAGGCACATTGTCCAAAATAGTTGGTTCGATATATAGTTTCGTGGTGTCGTACCGGCCTCCGTGAGCAACCTCGCCCTGTTGTAGATAGGATATCAAACGGTTGAATTGCCTATCATTGATGATCTTCCCGAAGTTGTAACTCGAATAAGGATCCTCCGTAAATAATTGCTGTATGGTGCTCTTCAGCGCTGCTAAAAATTTTTCCTTCACCGATTCATGGACCAAAATATAATCCGGTGCCACGCACATCTGCCCGGCATTCGAAAACTTCGCCAATCCAATTCTTTTAGCTGCCACGGTAATGTTTGCGTCGCTTTCCACAATGCAAGGGCTCTTGCCACCCAACTCCAGGGTGACAGGTACCAATTGTTTGGCAGCCATCTCATAAATGAGCTTTCCAACTATCGTGCTGCCTGTATAGAAAATATGGTCGAATCGGAAATGATTCACCATATCCGGAATCACCACCGCTCCATCACCTTCGGCATACAGAATATATTCTTCAGGAAAGTTCTCTTCAATCATCCTTTTCACAACAGCCGCTGTCGCGGGAGAAAATTCACTGGGCTTCAGAACGGCACAATTGCCGGCAGCGATCGCACCAACCAATGGTGTTAATAACAATTGTAAAGGGTAGTTCCAGGGACCGATAATTAAAACAACACCTAACGGCTCTTTGTATACAAAACTTTTACTGGGGAAGTTCAAAAGGTTTGTTGCCACTCTTTCCCGCTTCATCCATTTCTTCAAATGCTTTAACGTGTGATTGATCTCAGCAACGAGGAAACCCACCTCCGTCACCCAGGCTTCTTCTGCACTCTTTTTTAGGTCAGTATACAGTGCCTGAAACAGGTCTCTTTCATGCTTTAGAACGGCAGCTTTTAATTTTTCTAGCTGCTGTTTCCTGAACTCGTAGCTGTAGGTGTTATACCCGTCAAAATACCGCCGCAGCGATTGAAGTTGCTCTTTCATCAGAGATCAATAAATTAAAACGATTCCCTATTTACCTTTAAGAGGCCAACCAAAATTACTGTTATGAGAAGAATGCTTCCGACCCTTTTCTTCCTCGTCTTGTGCTGCGCTGATCTTTCCGCACAAAAAGGAAGCAATGCTGGCGATACAACGGAGTTTGCAAATGGCTCACGAGTCGTGCTTCAAAGTCTTTTTCCAAATCAAATTGATAATCTCTCTTTGCTCGGCAAGGTTTGGGGGTTCCTGAAATATTATCATCCTGTCGTAGCCGAAGGTTACTTCAACTGGGATTATGAACTCTTCCGTATTTTACCCACTTACTTGCACGCAGTTAATAATACTGATCGAGATGGGATGCTATTATCGTGGATAAACCGTCTCGGTAACATTGGTTCCTGCAAAAAGTGCGTTGAAGAAATAAAGAACGAATACGTCAAGCCCGACCTGGATTGGATAAATGCCGATCAACTGTCTGACTCTCTCAAGAATCTTTTGAACTTTATACGCTTCAATCGTCACCAAGGCCGGAATTATTATGTCGAACTCATGCCGCGCGTCGGCAATCCAAACATTCTTAACGAAAATCCCTACCGCCAGTTTATTTGCCCGGATGCAGGCTATCGCTTGCTCGCATTATTTCGATACTGGAATATTATCCAATACTGGTTTCCTGATAAACATCTCATCGGCGAAGACTGGAAAAATGTATTACCTGAGTTTATCCCGAAGTTCGTTGCTGCAAAAAATGAAATGGAATACTGGAACACGGTGCAGCAGCTGATTGCCCGCATCCACGATTCTCATGCTAATCTTCTTGCTTCTTTTCCCGAATGGAACAACCGTTTCGGAAAGTATTACCCTCCTTGCATGGTGACCTTTGTCGGCGATGATCCTGTCGTTTCTATCATTGTCAACGACACGTTAGCCAGGCTTAGCAATATCCAAAGAGGTGACGTAATCAAAAAGGTCAATGGTGAAACAATTGCCAACATCATAACAGAACGTCTGCCCAACCTGCCCGGTTCGAACTATTCAACTCAATTAAGAGACCTTGCCATTCCGTTACTGAGAAGCAAGGATAGTATCACCGACCTCACAATTGAAAGAGCCGGACAGGAGATCGCCTGCAGGCTGCACCATTTTATGACCGCGAAATGGTCCGAATGGTATCACTTCGATTTCCCTTATCAAAAGGATAGTAGCTTCTTCTTCATCAGTCCCGGCATCGGTTACATTAATTTGGGTGGGATCAAAAAGAAACAGGTCGATAGCGTCTTCAAAGCTCTTGAGGGTTCAAAAGGTCTCATCATCGACAACCGCCAATACCCAAGTGACTTTGCTCTGTACGAAATCGCGGCAAAGCTGAATCCCGAACCGCGGCCTTTTGCGAAATTCCCCATCGGCAATATCGATTATCCGGGTTCCTTATCCATTACTAAGCCCATATCGGCTGGAAAGAAAACCAAGGACTACTATAATGGGATGGTTGTAATCCTCGTGAATGAGAATACGCAAAGCTCCGCTGAGTTTCATTCCATGGCTTTTCGAACGGCACCTAATGTAACGGTGATTGGAAGCACAACTGCTGGCGCAGACGGAAACGTAACGAACTTTTTCTTTTTACCTGGTAATCTGTTTACGCGCTTCACCGGTATCGGTGTGCTCTATCCGGACGGTAAAGAAACCCAGCGTGTCGGTGTCGTTCCCGACATCGAAGTAAAACGAACGGTAAGAGGAATTAAAGATGGCAGAGATGAATTGGTCGAAAAGGCAATCGCGTTGATCAATTCCGAGGGTGGATCATTATGACCTTTAGCCTCCGTTAGGCAAGGACATGTTGGTCGCAAAGGAACAAGACGGTGAAAGCATAAGGACAACATAGGATAACAGGCGGTAGCAATAAGGGAGTCATAAGGATATCCCCGTCATATCCCGGCT
>DATDNL010000239.1:0-2206 GCA_036518315.1 Flavisolibacter sp.
AAAGCTCGCTGAGGCGCAGGGTTCGCAGAGAGTTTCTAAATTGTGATAGGGAAAGGAAATAGCTCGTAGAGGCACTGAGTTCGCGGAGAAGTTTTAAATTATGGATGAATGAACGAAATAGCTCGCTGAGACGCGGGGAACGCAGAGATTTTTTAGATTATGGTATGGAAATAAATGAGATAACTGGAATTATCATTGAAGAAGCGATAAGGATTCATAAGGATTTGGGTCCTGGACTTCTTGAATCAGTATATGAAGAGCTCTTGACTTTCCGCTTGAACACGAGAGACCTCCAGGTGGACAGGCAAAGAGCGATTCCTGTTATTTATGAAGGAATTAAAATGGATATCGGCTTTAGGTCTGATCTTATCGTTGAAGAGAGAGTGATAGTGGAAATTAAATCGGTAGAATCAATCGCCGCTGTTCATCCTAAGATATTATTGACCTATCTTAAGCTAACAGGTATTACGGTAGGTTTGCTGATAAACTTCAATGAGGCCATATTGAAAAACGGTATCAAACGTATTGTTAACAATTATAGCCCAGCGTTCTCCGCGCCTCTGCGAGAAACTAAATTTTAAGTTATGAGTAAGGATTTAATTAACGGCTACGTTTCTGTTGAAACCCACAAAGGAATTACCACCATCGAATTCTTCCATCCTCAAAGTAATTCACTTCCTCACAGGATATTAGAAGCGTTGGCCAATGAGATTCATGATGCAGGTACAGATGCCGACACAAAGGTCATCATCCTTCGTTCCGGTGGGGACAAGTCCTTTTGTGCAGGAGCGTCCTTCAACGAGCTGACAAAGATTGAAAATCAAAAGCAGGGATTTGGCTTCTTCAGTGGCTTTGCCAATGTTATCAATGCCATGCGCAGGTGTCCCAAACTCATCATAGCCCGTATCCACGGAAAATGTGTGGGTGGGGGAGTCGGTCTTGCAGCGGCAGCGGATTATGCTATTGCTGCCGAAGGTGCAGAAATCAAACTGAGTGAGTTAGCCTTAGGTATCGGCCCATTTGTTGTTGGGCCTGCGATTGAAAGAAAGATCGGCTTATCGTCTTTCTCCCAACTAGCTATCGATGCCACGATGTGGCGCAACGCAGACTGGGCAAGACGAAAAGGGCTCTATTCTGAATTGCATTCATCAGTCGAAAGTATGGATGAATCGATCCGGCGCCTGTCCCACCAGTTATCGCATTCGAGTCCCGAGGCAATGGCGGAACTGAAGAGAGTTCTATGGCGTGGAACGGAGCATTGGGACGACCTTCTTTGCGAACGGGCAGAGATAAGCGGAAGGCTCGTACTAAGTCACTTCACCCGTGAAGCAATCGAAAGATTCAGAACAAAGGCTTAGAAAGGGTACTAAATGCCCTTTCACATTGAACCACCAGTGAAAATGGTGTTGACGTGCGTAAAGTTTTTGTGTGTTGAGCAACAGAATAATAATCAATAGACTCGTAGCACGCAGTAACTGCTGTGCCAATATTATCATCAAACCAGTTTAGTGTTCCCCACCTTCACTAAAGAAAACCTTCCGGGGTTTTATGATCGCCTTGCGTCAAAGGACAATCATTTAAAAGCCATCATTAAACAATACGGTTACCCGCCTCTTTGGGTGAGGCCGAATACGTTCGAGACCCTGGTACTAACCATACTGGAACAGCAGGTATCGTTGGCTTCAGCCTATTCAGCGTATAAAAAACTGAAGGAGAAAATTAAGATTACACCAAACAATCTCCTGCAATTATCCGATGAAGAGTTGCGCAACTGTTACCTCAGCCGGCAGAAGATTGTTTACACAAGGGAACTGGCCAATGCCATCATCAGTAAGAAGATCAGTCTCAAGAAATTTGAGACCCTGCCAGACGAAGTTGTTCGCAATGAGCTGAAAGCGCTGAAAGGGATCGGGGATTGGACCGTTGACATCTACCTTCTTCATGCTTTAAGAAGGATGGACATCTTCCCGGTTGGAGACCTTGCACTGGTGAACTCGATCAAAATGGTCACCCAACTTCCATTGGAAACAAGGCAGGATCTCATCAATCTTTCCAACAAATGGCAACCTTATCGGTCTATTGCCACGATGTTGTTTTGGCACTACTACATAAAGAAAAAGAACCTTAATATCCTGCATTGAACATTGACCGTTCATTTCTCCAGTTTGCGAATGGAATAAAATACTGCTCTATATTTGGTACGGAA
>DATDNL010000240.1:0-12422 GCA_036518315.1 Flavisolibacter sp.
AGACTTTGAATTTAAACCATTAATTAATATGACTTCAGTCGTATACGGATTGTGGGTACTTCTCTCAGTGTTAGTAGGATATAACCTGGTGTTACCACTGTTGCTTTTTCTTGTCTACAAATTAAGACCTCGCAGGAAACACAACAACAACTTTAATTCCGAACCCGACTACGCCGTGGTCGTAACAGCTTACGAACAAACCGACACTTTGAAGGCTGCAGTGGCCTCTCTGTTAAAACTTAACTACTCCAATTACCTTATCTACGTTGTAGCAGATAAATGTGATATTTCGAATCTGCACTTTCCCGATGACAGGGTGATTTTGTTAAGACCTCCTGAACCATTACAGAGTAACACTCGATCGCATCAATATGCAATCGAGAGGTTCAGGCGCGAACACACTTACGTTACCATTATAGATAGCGACAATCTTGTTCATCCGGAGTACCTGAACGAATTGAACCGCTTATTTTCCCAGGATTATAATGCTGTGCAAGGCGTACGAAAAGCAAAGAATCTTGACACGGTTTATGCCTGCCTCGACGCTGTGCAAGACATTTATTATCACTTCTACGACCGCGAAATTCTCTTTGCCGTTGGTTCTTCGGCAACACTGGCGGGATCAGGAATGGCATTCACAACTGAATTATATCGAACGTTCTTGAAGCAGTTCGATATCAATGGTGCCGGTTTCGATAAGGTGTTACAGATCGAAATACTCTTACGAAAGGAGCGTATCGCTTTTGCAAAGAACGCCATCGTGTATGATGAAAAAACGTCCAGGTCAGACCAACTCGTAAAACAAAGGGCAAGATGGTTCAATACCTGGTTTAAATATGCTGGTTATGGGTTTCGTCTCCTTTTTAAAGGACTTGCCAGCCTCGACTGGAACCAGTTTCTATTCGCCCTCCTGTTCTTACGTCCCCCGCTGTTTCTCGTCATGCTGTGTTCTTGCGTCCTCGCCATTGGAAGCTTCTTTATCAGCGCAACATTGGCATGGTGCTGGGTCATTGCATTCTTTTGCTTTTTCACGGCACTCTTCATTTCGTTGGTTCATTCCAAAGCAGAACGCAAGATCTATATGGCTTTAGCGGGTATCCCTTTGTTTATGTATCATCAAATGGTTTCGTTATTGAGAGTTCGGAAAGCAAATACGATTTCCGTTGCTACTCAGCATTATCACAATAAGACGATCGATGAAATACAGAGTAATTAGCTTAGTGAGCGAACGCAGGTAAAGACTTCCATAAAAACGAATCAGAGTAATGCAGATTGGTATAGAAGCGCAAAGAATATTTAGGCCTCGGAAACACGGGATGGATGTAGTCGCTATTGAGCTCATAAAGAATCTACAGGAAATTGACGGTGACAACGACTATACGATCTTCGGCAGGAGCGGTGTGAACGATGTCTTGCCACCAGCTCCCAACTATCACGTCGATACTTTTTCTGCAATGACTTACGCGGATTGGGAACAAGTAGCCCTACCGCGACGACTTAAACAGCTCAAACTCGATCTGTTGCATTGCACAGCCAATACCGCTCCTTTGTATCTAACCGTTCCCCTGGTCGTGACTATACACGATATCATTTACCTCGAGCAGGTGGACTTCAAGGGATCAGGTTATCAGAACCTTGGAAACTTATACCGCCGTTTTATTGTGCCAAGTATTGCAAAAAAAGCCAGGTTAATTTTAACGGTCTCCGAATTTGAAAGAGAGAATATCATCAACACGCTACATCTCCCAGCTGACAAAGTGAAAGTGCTCTACAATGGGGTGGCTCCTCAGTTCAATAACCAGTATACGCCGGGCGCCGTCGAAGAATTCAGGAAGAAATACCATCTGCCCTCTGAATTTATAATGTTCCTGGGCAATACAGCGCCCAAAAAGAACACCCTGAACGTGATCAAAGCCTACGCCGACTATTGTATACAGTCCAAACAGCCCGTTCCAATGGTGCTCCTTGATTACAGGAAGGAGTTTGTTGAAAAAATACTGAATGACCTCGGCCAGCCGGCACTTCTTTCTCTCTTTGTTTTTCCTGGATATGTTCCCTATGCGCAAATACCCTTGATGTATAATGCGGCGACATTATTTCTTTACCCTTCCCTCAGGGAGAGTTTCGGACTTCCCATTTTAGAGGCCATGGCTTGTGGTGTGCCTGTGATTACGTCGAATACATCCTCCATGCCGGAAGTGGCTGGTGATGCAGCCGAGATCATCGACCCGTTCAACCATAAGGATCTCTCTCAAAGTATTTTAAATCTTTTAGGTAATGAAGAACTGCGTAGCCAGTATAGGCAGAAAGGTTTGGCGCGGGCACGGAGATTCACCTGGCGAAAGTCTGCGGAAGAACTCTTGAAGATTTACGAAACCATTTAGTAAATCGATAGCCTATTTAATGGCTTCTAATTCACTTACAGTGAAATTCGCGCGGATCAGCCTTTTCAGTTCATCGTCAGTTTTCGCATGAAATATATTCGCACCAGATAGCTTTGGATAAAGTGCCTCGTAACAACCGAAAACATGTTCAGGACCTTGTTTCGAAAGGATCACATTCGTTCCTCCGAAATAGCTGGCTAAAACCGACGTTCCGCCATGGGTGGATATGAAATTTTCTGCGTTGGCATACACCATTAGTTGAAGGTGATTGAAGTTCCTCGCCTTGCCTTTATTTTCCTCGTATAGATCATTCATGAGAATCACATCCGGGTAATTCTCCTTAATCCATCCTATCTCATTTAATTCATAGATCTCACTATTATCCATAGTGATATGCTGCGCTCCTGGACGATTATAAATGATTGTATAGTGATCTTTCAACGAATCAAAAATGAATTGAAGCATTTCAATGCTGAGAAAGCTGATCGGTGGTCCGTCCCATTCCATATTGTAGCGGTTCGCTATGATAAGCGCCGGCTTTTCAAAAACATAAATATCATTCTTGTAAACCTCTTTCAATGGCACCGGCAGCCACTTCTTCATATCGTAGTTGTGGCTGTACAAAACGCGGGGCACTTCAAAATTGTAGTTCCCTTCATTAGTGCGCAGTAAAGTTGTGTCCTCGTGGTTAGGAGAAAAGAAATAAAACTCGCCCATGCCCTTGGTACTCCTCGTCGCCTTTAGAGTTCCATTCTTGTAATGCCAATAGGCAAACGGTAACACAAATTGAAGTTCAGGCCCGAACTCACCATGAAACTCTATCGTCTTATACTTTCTTTTAAATAGGTAATCATTCAACGGGTACTTCCATTGCATAAGGTCACAGTATAGAGTGTCACGCACAAAATACCGCAGGTTCTTGTCCATTCGCTTATACTTCGTGTGCACGTACGCACCTAATACTTTGTCGATTAAACGCTTCATTGTACTACTTCTGGTTCGTTAATTCACTAGCTTTTTTCACGCGGTTGTCATCAACTCCTCAAATTGCGCAGCCCTGCTTTCCCACGTATGTTGCTCTGCCAGTTTGATCCTTTCCTGTTGCAGCTGGTCGCTGTCTGTTTCCAGGGCTGTGTTGATCGCTGCCGAAAACTCCTCTGCATTCGAACAGTAAGGAACAAGATCGTTAGTAAAATTCTTTAGATCAGGGTTAAAATCAGTTGCCACCACAGGCTTCCCCGCACCTAAGTATTCAAACAACTTCATCGGGAACACCGTAGCACTGTCTTCATACTTTCTGAAAGGTATAATGGCAACATCGAAGCACTTCAAAACACTGGGCATCTCCGCATAGGGTATTCTCCCAATGAAGTGAACGTTTGGAAGAGAAAAGAAAGATTCAGGCACCCACTCTTTCGACACAGGCCCGGCAAAAACGAACGATTTGTCCAAATTGTTCTCAGCCACCTTTCTCATCATTTCATAGTCGATCCGTTTTTCAATGGCGCCAAAGAAGCCGATCACAGGCTTCTTAAAGGCGACCATACTCTTATGTGCTGCAAGCTGTTTATCTGTCGCCAGTATGCTGTGTTTAATATCTGCAGCATTCGAAATGAAATAGGTCTTTGCGTGATGCTTCTTCTTCTCCATTTGAAGTTGCCTGCTCGTGCAGATCACCATGTCGCTGAGCTCGATTAGTCGTTTTTCCGATACAAGCCCGTGCTTCACATCATAGGGCATGACTATGGGGTCGATGCAGTGGTAGATTCTCAAAGAAGGCTTTATATAACGCGCAACATCAGGATAATGAAATACCCAGGAGTTAATGTAAATAAACTCTTCAATACCATCTGCCTCAACGATTTTCTTGATACAATCGGCGATCTTTTTTTCATTGATCCGCAGAAGGCGGCGATACAGCTTTCCCTCCGGTAGAAAATGTAAAGACAACAACGGTGGAACAACTACTATTTTCAGGTTCGCTAACTCCGTACCGATAATCCCATTGTTTTCTCCTTTGAATGCCTTCTCCCGTTTCTTATAGCCTTCTGTCTGCTTCGAGCGAAATGCGTCTTTAGCAGTAAATGGGTAGTCAATATAGTAAACCTTGTTATTGTTCTTTGCAAACTCTTTCGCAAGAATGAAGCTGACAGATTCGAACTGTTGGTCGAACCGGCCGTAGCCAAATAAAAAAATACATTTACTCTTTGCTTTCATTAATTGCGAAATTTCAATTCAGGAATCTTGTCTTACTTACATTCACCGGAAAGATACGCTATGGTCGAAATGCCACCAGATTCCCTTCCAAAATGATCGAAGATGAGCCGTTTGCCTCTTCAGTAAAAAGCTGATTGAGTTTTTCGGTATTGTAAATAATAGAAAATAACCGAAGAACACTGCCAGTCCCGGAAAAGGTATATTTCTGCGCATGAATAAGATACGGTTCCTCGTCAGGTAAAACGTTTTCAGTGGGCTCGACTTACCCGTTGTCATAGACTCTTTATGATAAATCAAGGCTTCTGGTTGAAAATATATCTGGTAACCCTTCTTCTTAAAACTCACCGACCAATCTAATTCTTCGTAATACAGAAAAAACAATTCCGGCATCAAACCCACCTTTTCAATCGCTTGCCGCGAAACCATCATCCCACCTCCATGTGCATAATTCGTGGAGTGAAGCACATCATATTGCCCCTCATCTTTTTCTCCAGAACCTACCATTCCATTTCTCCCGGTGAAAATATTCACCGGCCTGTACCCCGCGTACTCAATCACACCCTTATTGAAATAGTAGTGAAACTTCGGACAAACAATACCTGCATCCTTCTTCTCCTGGAACACCTTCACTAGCGACTCAATCAATCCCGGTGTGAATTCCGTATCGTTGTTCACTATAAACAGGTAGTCACCCGAGGCGGCCTTTATACCGACATTGTTGCCTCCGCTGAATCCAAGATTCTTTCGGTTCCGAATAACCTTAACTGGTGGAAAAATAGATGTAAATGCCTGAGTGGGATCTTCTTTCGAATCATTATCGACCACGATTACCTCAACGTTGCCATAGGTATTCTGGCTGTTTATTGAGGACAAGAATTCACAGGTCACTGAGGCTGAATTCCAATTCAACGTAATAATGGATACCAGCGGTTGTTCCAACATAATTACAATGTAGTACTACACGAAAATATACCGAAATACCTAGACATCGGTCTTTTGGAAGAGAGCCGCAGGCGTCTTAACCAGGATCCAAAAGTCATACAGCACGCTTGATTTCCTTGCGTAAGAAATGTCCAGTTCTATTCGCTCGTCGTCAGACATTTCCGATTTTCCTCTTTTCTTTATCTGCCACAGGCCAGTGATACCTGCCGGAGCCATGAAGCGCTCAACAAATTCATTCGTTGTCAGCGTCGCAGCTTCATACAACGGTAAAGGTCGGTTTCCAACTAACGACATATCACCCTTCAAAACATTGAAGAGTTGCGGTAATTCGTCGAGACTGGTGTTTCTCAGGAAACGGCCGACTTTTGTAATTCTGGGGTCATTAGATATTTTGAAGAAGCGGGCACTTCCGCTTTCCCCTGCGTATTGATTTAAATGCGCTAGGGACTCGACTTTCTTGTCTGCATTCACTTCCATCGTTCTGAACTTGTAGAACTTGAAGATCCTGAAACCTCTGCCTGCTCTGTTCGCATTATAGAAAATAGGTCCTCTTGATTCAATCTTGATGACCAAAGCTATTACTACAAAAACTGGTAACAAAAGAAGAATGAGCAAGGAAGCTAACACAATATCTATTACTCTTTTGGCCACAGCTCTTTTGGGTTCTTCTTCTCTCTGCTTTCGGTTATAATTGAGCGTGTAAGACTTGCTTTTCTTCAAAAAGCTGATCTTATTGTAGAAATCAAACTGCCAGTTGGTGAGGTCGATGACATCATCAATCAGGTCAATATTTTGGGGAAGCTCAGCCGACTTTAAAAAATGATCATTATAGATCACAGGTATATTATCAAGGCCTCTGTTTTTCAGAAAATAATAGAACGCCTTTAAACTCTTTTCGTCGTAAGGGATATCCAGTATGATCGCATCGATGATATGGTTCTCTTCCAGGCTTAAAACCTTTTTTGCGGTCTCAAGGTCGTTGACAGAAAAACCGGATTTGAAATTCTCTTCTAGAAAATTAAGGGAAGTTTGGTTAGTGCCGATATAAAAATAACAAAGTGCTGTTTTACTTGAAATGGTAGCAACTCTCAGGTAGCTTTTTACCTCACCACCGGGTACATTTTGTAAAGTTTCGATTTGCATGACTTAGGGTTTTTGATTGAAACGACTGCGCTTATACAGTTAACATTGAAGACATTGTATTACTTACAGCAGCAATCAGATCAACGGGATTAAAAGGTTTAAAAAAGATTTCATCCACTTCGTACTCGTAACACTTGTGCCTTAGTAGTTCAGTGTTTTCAGTGGCCAAAACAATAACCGGGATACGGTAGAGTCTGCTGCTCTTAATATGTTCAATTAATTCCCAGCCTTGTTGAGGATGAAAATCAAGATCTACTATAAGAAAGCAGATTCCTTTTTTAGTTCTCAGTTTATGCATTGCCTGGAACGCATCACTTACGGGCACAAATTCAAATTCGTTTTCCAGAATCGTCTGCAACAGGTAATTCATTGCCCTGTTACCGTTTACACTCAAAATGCTTTTGCTCATAGCACAATAGGGTTGGGTTTCGACAAAAAAATCATTTTCACATGCTACGGATCATCGTGCATTCAAAGGGAAACGGATACCATTGTTATTTCACAAACAAGGGTTGATAGCGACGCAACGTTGGAAATTTTCAGAAGGAATTGAACAAGGACTCAGTTGAGATTTCAGCGGTCTTTCAAAGGTATTCTTTAGTGGGTTTCTTTAGACGCTAATTAAGCCCAAAGTAAACAAAAATAACTCATTCCATTGTAATAAATTTTATACTAATGTGTTCGTTACACATACCTAATATAAAAATTCTATGCCATTATTTTTGATACAACAAATGAATTATAAAACTTACCACATTTAGGAGCACTCCATAGCTGACCATCGCCTTCACAAGCCACATTGGGATCTTTGAGATTCCCAACGCCATAAGTATTATTAGCAATGGAAGAAAATCTAGCGTGAACCGGGAGCTGTTCACTTGCTCGAATCCGTTGTTGTGGTAAAATAATTGCCCAATAAGGATGACGATGATTGTTGCCCACGCCGCAACCCTCAATGTCTTCGGCCACTCAGCCTTTACACTCGCGATGAAGAACGGGCTTGCCGCAAGCAAAGACGTCCCCCACAAATCCATGTCTTTAATGTTCAAATAGGTGTTTCCCTGGAACTCAATATTGAATCCTTTTATTAGTGTACTATAAAGATTAAAAAGAAAATATTTTACGCTGAAAACACCATAGTGGTCAACTCTCTCCTTTAAGACTCCGATGAAGTTGATATGCTGGTATCCCGAATCCAAAGGGTTTCCAAACCTTAGGTAGTTATAGAATAGATAAAGACCCGCGCATAATCCAACCGGGGTGAGCAAGGCAAGAACATTCTTTATGGAGAAGCCTCGCCGCTCAGTTCTTGCGGTGTAATACATGTAGCCGGCCGCAAACAAAACGTACACTATCGTAAACTGCCGGGTCAGGAAAGTACACCCAATGAGAAACCCAACCAACCACCAACGTTTTTTTCCGAGCAGCTCATTTATGATCATCAATTGAAACATAAACGAGGTAATATGCGCAAATGCATAAACATGATGACTCGTAAACAAAGCATACCAGAATCCCGTTCCAAAAAAGACCGCTGCTATTATCCAAATGATATAGTCTTTTTCTATTTTCAGCCTTGTGAGTATGTTATAAACAAGGTAAAGGGAAACGCAAGCCATAATTGTGGCCACTGCAACAGTGTTCACGTGTGCAGCGCCAAACAAGAGTACAAACGGCATCAATATAAGCGCAGGCAGCGGGGGATAAGGTAGGTATACTTTGCCATGGAAGCTCGCTAAATCACCAATGTTCGACGCATCAGGCAAGTAAAGGTTCCCGTGAAGTAATGCGTCCGCCATCTGTATGTACGCATTATGAGTACCATCGTTAAAGTAAAAATTGATAATGGCGGGTACTTGTATAATAATAAATGCTGTGAAATAAATTACCCAATCTAGATAGGTCGGAGATTCAAATAAGAATAGCCTTTTAATTCGGTACATAATCTACTTTTAGAAGCTGGGTAATCCACTGAAATCAACACAAATACCTGGCGCACTTCTTAAATTTCTTTTTAAAAGGCGGTAAGAAAGACAAAGGCATAGGGTAAAGAGGTTTTCAGCGATACAATATTAATTTCTTTTGCTTTTGTTTGCTACGATTTTACCGTTAATTCTCTGAAAATCGCGCCTATTAACGGTTCCAAATATATAACGGCCCTTAAAGCTGACCTTCTAAATACCACATCTCATTCAATTTTATGTTCTACATTTATCGCGTTTAACAGCTATACCTGGGGATTTGCCTACTGTAAAGCCTTGGACGATTATTGCACAGTACCCTCAAAAACCGTTCTAATCTGTTTGTACTAAACACTCTTTTTTATGCGCCCTTTAACCATACCCGGAGATATCAAAAAATATTGGAATACAGACTTTGACTTCAACTCCTTGGCCGAGGAAACAAAAATGGCCTACCAAAAACTACAAAAGGGCTACCCAGATGTAACAATTGTCATCCCCGCCTATAACGAGGAAAAGACTATTGTGCGCACCCTCAATTCAATGTGTCGAAATGAAACTACCTGTTCGGTTGAAATAATTGTCGTCAACAACAACTCAAAAGACAATACTGCCCAGCTCGTCGAGGCCTGCGGAGTCACCTGTTTGTTTGAAGGAAAGCAAGGCATTGTCCATGCTCGAAATTGCGGCCTTGCCAACGCCCGGGGCCGCTATATTATAAACGCCGATGCCGATACTATTTATCCCGGCAACTGGATACAGGCACTGATCGATCCCCTTGAACGCAATAAAAAGGCTGCAGTGACCTATGGCCGGTATTCATTTTTGCCCGAAAAAGACACGAGTCGCTTCACTTATTTCCTGTATGAAAGCGTAGCCGACTTCTCCCGTAAGCTCAACAAGTATTTTAAGGACGAAGCCGTCAACGTTTATGGGTGCTGTTCTGCCTTTCGCAAAGAGCATGCGCTTCAGGTTGAGGGGTACAATCACCCGCCGGGCGCCACAGAGGACGGCTACTTGGCCCTGAAAATCAGGAATAAAGGATTTGGGAAACTTCATTTTGTAAAAAAAGCCCTCGTCTGGACTACAGATAGGCGTATCCATATCGACGGCGGTCTTTGGGTCGGTGCTGCAAAAAGACTCAAAAGGGTCGTTACCGGCGGCTAATTCCAACGAGCTATAGTGGAGATATAGAGGAGTTATAGTGGAGATATAGTGGAGTTACAGTGGAGTAACTTGCTTGCAGATCTATAGTTACTCCCTCTCAGCCTTTCCTCTCGCTTCTGTCAAACTGTACTCAGAGTCATAGCACATCCGTACCTAAGGCGTACGACACCCGAAGCACTTGCTCCCGTTCCCGGTCCGCAAATAACTTAATGAATTAGGAAATACCTTGATGCTGTCTACTTCGATAAATTTCTGTTTATTCAAAAACGACCCTCCAAATAATTAATAATCAATAATTAATAATCAAAAGCCCTACTCAACCTCCTCCTCTGCCCGATACAAAACCAACTCCCCCCGCCCCACCGGCGGCTTCAACCTTTGAAAGATCAGAATGGTGATAAGCATGAGCGAGATCAGTACGATTAATCCGCCAATTTGCGGAAGGTCTTTTAGGAAGTATCCTAGAATCAGCACCAGCGCATGCACGCCGCATAACAATTTGGCCGCAAAGCTGTGACTCCATCCGTTATTCGTAAGCAAATGATGAATATGGTTCTTATCCGGCGAAAAAGGCGACCGGCCGCTCCAGATTCTCAGGGCAAAAACACGAAGGGTATCGAAAACAGGGATCATTACCACACTTAAAGCAAAAATTGGAGCGTGTGGAAGCAGGTTTGGCTGAACACCAGTATTCAGCTGTATTAGCTTGATGCAAAGCACCGACGTCACAAAACCCAAAACAAGCGAACCCGTGTCACCCATGAAGATCTTTGCAGGATTGAAATTATAGTACAAGAATCCCAGCAGGCCGCCACCCAATGCAAAGGCAACAATGGCCGTGTTAGCATCTCCACAAAGAGTCAGGAAAATACCCAGGATAACAAGGCTCATAAAACCGAGGCCCCCAGCCAGGCCGTCAATCCCGTCAATCAAGTTAAAAGCATTGGTAATCCCCGTTATCGCCAGTACAGTAAAAGTATATTGAGCCACCGTCGACAACTCGTAAATACCAAAAAGCCCATTGAAACTGGTGATACGCACACCACTGAAAGCAATCAGCAAGGCAACGGCAATCTGTATGGCAAACTTGTACCTGGCAGAAAGATTCTTCAGATCATCCATCATTCCAATCGCGAAAAGTACCGCGATAGAAAAGAAGAACGAAGCCTCAAAAACATCTTTCTTGAACTCAAACCAGAACACACAAGCCACCGCCATAGCCAATCCTGATGCAATTCCGCCCATCGTCGGAATGGGCGCTGCATGCTCCTTTCTGCCGTCAGGAACATCAAGAAGCTTGAATCGGTAAATGACTCTTATAAGCGGAGGCATTAAGATCATGGCGACAACAAAGGCCGTAACAAAGGCCAGTATCCCTAATTTGTATTCAGAAAAGGAAAGATCAATCTGTAGAAGTTGGTGCATGTGGTTTAACAAGGAACCTCAAAATAAGAATTTATACTTACCATCACAATTCCGGAAGCAATTCTTTCTGCGCGCTCTAATTATTCTTTGCAAGCTTGCTCCGGAGCATACTCTGACTTGAACAAGTATTTTTGCTCAAATTGTAATTCATCGCTACTTCACCCAATATATTAGCGCATCCCATTGAATACCTGAAGGGTGTTGGTCCCCATCGCGCCGACCTACTTAAGAAAGAGTTAGCCATCTTCACCTTCAACGATCTTCTCCATCATTACCCTTATCGACACGTAGACAAGACCAAGGTTACTAAAATTGCCGACCTTACTCCTTCCGTTGAATATGCGCAGGTACAGGGCAGGCTTTCATTTTATGAAACAATTGGAGAGAGAAGTGCCAAACGCCTGGTAGCCTACCTGAAAGACGATACAGGCACATTGGAGCTAACCTGGTTCCGTGGACTCACCTGGGTAGAAAAGATTCTCAAGGAGGACGAAACCTACCTTGCATTCGGCCGGGTAAGCTTCTTTATGGGCAAACCGCAAATCCTGCATCCCGAGTTGGAAGTAGTGAAACCACTAGCTACCGGGGTAAAGAATTTCCTTGAGCCTATCTATCCAACCACTGAAAAACTGAAGACCAAAGCTCTGAACGGCCGCCAGATAGGAAAGCTTACCAGGGATCTCTTTTCCCTACTTTCGCCAAAAGAGATTCCTGAAAACTTGCCGGAACCCATTCTAAACAAGTTCCGCCTTCTGCCTCGCTACGAAGCTTTACGGCAAATTCACTTCCCCACCTCCCCGGCTCATTACGACCAGGCATTACGAAGACTAAAGTTCGAGGAACTCTTTCTCACCCAGTTACGGCTGGCAAGGGTGAGATCCGAGCGGCATAGAAAGTCTCATGGAGTCGTATTCGAGAAAGTAGGAGAGCTGTTCAATCTTTTCTATCACAATTATCTTCCTTTTGAACTCACAGGAGCCCAAAAGAGAGTTCTTAAAGAGATCAGGACCGATACGGGGAGCGGCCACCAAATGAATCGTCTCCTGCAAGGTGATGTAGGAAGTGGAAAAACCATCGTTGCGTTGCTTGTAATGCTCCTCGCTGTAGACAATGGCTTCCAGGCCTGCCTGATGGCACCCACCGAAATACTTGCACAACAACATTTTGCCACCCTTTCGGAACT
>DATDNL010000241.1:0-6475 GCA_036518315.1 Flavisolibacter sp.
GTTGTATGAAGTGGAGTGGTGTTTTCATCCACTGCAATTATAAAATACAGCTTTGAGAAAAGCAATGATAAGTTGTGTTATTAATCAAATTTTTTGTTTCGCCGATTAGTAGGCGCTGGCAGTATCCAAGGCCCTAATATCCTCCTCATCCAGACCGACCGTTGCTGCTTTCACCAGTTGCCGTAACTGTTGAACATTGGTGGCGCTCGCAATCGGTGCAGTGATAGCCGGGCGCGCAATTAGCCAGGCGAGAGCGATGGTTGCAGGACTGACGCTGTGCCGTTTTGCAACGGAATCCAGGGCGTCAAGAATCTTTATACCTCTTGGAGTCAGATAGTTTTGAACACCTTTACCGCGGGCACTCTGCGAGAGGTCGTCAGTCGAACGATACTTACCTGACAGAAAGCCCATGGCCAATCCATAATATGGTATTACTCCAAGGTTTTCACGCAAACAAATCTGTTCGTACTCTTTCTCAAATTCCTGGCGGTCATAAAGATTATAGCGGGGCTGGAAAGTTTGGTATCGTGGAAGGCCGGCGTCTTCACTGGCCTTCAAGGCCTCGTTCAAACGTTCCGTGCTGAAGTTGGAAGCGCCAATCACTCTAACCTGTCCCTGCTTCATTAATTGTTGATAGGCTTCGAGGGTTTCTTCAACGGGTGTAGAGAGATCGTCCCAGTGGGACTGGTAGAGATCGATTTGATCGACCTGTAATCTTCTCAGTGAATCTTCTACTTCCTCGAGGATATATTTCTTCTTCAGCGTTTTGCCCTGGCCCATGTCACTGCCCACTTTTGTTGCGATCAAAACCTTATCACGGTTCTTCCGGCTCTTGATCCAGTTGCCGATAATAGTTTCCGATTCTCCGCCTTTGTTGCCCGGTGCCCAGGTGGAATAGGAATCTGCTGTGTCAATGAAGTTGAAACCTGCATCCACAAAGGCGTCCAGCACCTCGAACGAAGTCTTCTCGTCGATCGTCCAGCCAAAAACGTTTCCGCCTAAAGTAAAGGGCGCAATTTCTAATTCTGATCTTCCGAGCCTTCTCTTTTCCATCTTGAATGATTAAGGCTGCAAAATTATAGCGAGTGTTGATGAATTGAATGGTAGAGATAAACCCTTAAAGGTTTTATGACGATCATGCTTTGGCGAAGAAATTTGCCTCTTTGTCTATTTATCCTTGTATGTTGACTAGCGTTGATTCAATTTTGCGGCGGAAAATAAATATCCATGTTCAACCAACTGCTTACCCCACATTCTGTAAAATCAGGTCTCAAAGTTCTGGCTGTCGTTATCATGTTGCTCGTTGTAGTAAGTATTTTTTCCTGATCCGGAAAGTACTGAAGCGAGTTCAACTGATGCGATGGAATCGAGAAGGGAACCGGTGAAGTGAACCACTACCTGTGATCCGGCAGGTAGTCGTATGGTAACTGGTCTGCCAGGTTCTTCCAACTCCAATAGCCTTGATTCATCCAACTTTTTTGGTCGAAGAAATAGCCGTTAGGCTTAATGACAATTCCGTCTGACAGGTCGATGTAGGAGATCTGTAGCTTTGCGTCGGAGGGAAGCTTGTATTGCTGCAGGTATTCTTTGGCAGGCGCCTTTTTATAATAGGTGATGCTGGTCTTAACGGGAAACCACAGTTCAACATTGCCTGTGGAATCGTCGTACATATAATAAGCACTGTCGTAGGGATTAGCCAGACGATCGAACTTATTGGCTCTTGTTTTAGAAAGTACGTCCACTGTAAAGCCGTCCTCCTTAAGTGTGCTATCATAATAGGAGCGCAGGAAGTGGAGACGGGAGCCATAGTACGCTTCTTCGCGATTCTTCTTCCACAATTGTTTTTCTTCCGGCGTACCATCCATCTCTGTGTATAGGCAGACTCCTTTGTAAGTATTCATATCAGTCTTGAAGTAATAGACGAAGGAATCGAGTTGATAGCGAAGGTTATAGCCAAGGGAGCGGTTGGATACCTGTAAGGGTTCTGAGGCAAGGATTTTCAGGCGGTCGCTCTTCTTGAAATACAGAAATTTAAGTACCTCCGGATTTGCTAAGGTGCAGCTGTCGGCAAAAGGCGTGGCGCCTATAAAATGTTTCAGGAAGAAGTCGCCATAGCGTTGCCAGCCGTCTTCCAGTTCATTACTGCTTTTGATGATCACTTCGGCCATCGTGTTATCTGCTTTCGAAAGTTCAACCGTCACATGCTTGTCGATGCCTTCCGCAGTAATGGTCTTAGTACCATAACCAGTGAAGGAGATGATAATTTCATAACCACCTTTTTCAAGTGAAAGTGAAAAGGCGCCTTCACTATTGGTGGTGGTGCCACGAGTAGTATTCTGGGCGAAGACGGAAGCGCCCTGCAAGGGCTCTTTTGTTTCCGCATCTATAACTTTTCCATTGATTGTAAACTGGCCAAATGACAAAAGGCCAATGAGGAGGAAGGCGGATAGTATCGCTGGTTTTTTCATAAGTGTACTAAGATAATTCTATTATAACGAAAGAATACCCTTGTGTAGTGCGTCAAGATAGCTGGTGCAGGCCTGTTTAATGACGGTGTCAAGGGGAGTAAATTGGAACCCAGGTAAGGCTTCCAGTAATGCACTGTTATCGAAGGAAGTTTTACTATGGGCAATCTTCGCTGTTTCTTTTGTGAGCAACGCTTTTTTACCTGTGAGGGTTTCTTTTAGTTTTTCGATGCGCCAGGCAATCTCGCCCATCATTCTGGTAGCATGCTTAGACGGATGCTTCTTACCAAAACCATCTGCGATCGTATTGAATAATTCCCGGAAGCTCCAGTTTTCGGCGTTTACGATAAACTTTCTTTGCGTAATATCTGACATTAGTAATTGAACAGCCACTTCGGCTACGTCCTCAACACCAACGAAGCCGTTCACGCCTTTTGTGTACCAGGGGAACTCGCGATAGGCGTTTTTGAAAATGGCACAACTGGACTGGTGCCAGTCGCCAAAGCCAAGGACCGTTGAAGGATTGATCACGACACCTTCGAGTCCCTCGGCGAAACCACGCCATACATGCAATTCAGAGTGATGCTTCGAGATGGCATAATGGGTGTTGTTCTTGTTCTCTTCCCATTTCTTTTTCTCAGAAACTGTTTCTGCTTTCGACGTTCTGCCCAGAGCAGCAACTGAACTTATATGTAGAAAGCGTTTTACACTGGTTTCGATGGCTGCGTTGACTACGTTGCCCGTGCCCTCAACATTGATCTTGTACATTTGGCGCCTTTCGCTTTTGGCAAAAGAGACAATGGCTGCTGAGTGGATCACCGCATCAACACCTTGCATGGCTTCGGAGAGGGATACGACGTCAAGGACATCTCCTTCTATCCATTCTACTTTGTCCAATACACCTGCAGGAATGTAGAAGGGACGTTTGTTCGAACGGCGGATGGCACGTACCCTGTGTCCTTTCTCTATAAGGTTCTTGATAATATAAGAACCGATAAAGCCGGTACCGCCGGTAATAAATACAATCCCGCCTTGTGAAGGAGAATTATTGGCTGAATCTTCTGTATTGATGATACCCTGCATTAACAGTAGAGAGTTTGCAAAAGAACTAATTATTTGAATATGATACTCAACCCTTTGGCTAATGGTGTTTCACGCGGTATGAAAGCAAAGATCTGGCAGGCGCTTTTGTTGAAGGCTGTTTGATCACTGTGCTGTAAGCCAGCAGCGGAGAGGGGGGATCTGAATGCTCTTTGTATTATTATTTTATAACACATCTGGAACGTTGCCGGTACGTAAGTTTACGATTGTTGTGTAAATGGTTTTTGAGTAATTTACAATTGGTAAGATTCTCCACATTCCTTCTTTGAAAGATCAGGCTAATACTCTTTGAAAAGCCGTGGCAAACAATTTGTCCCAAATTATTTAAACACGGTGTATGTGGTCTGATTTCATAGTCAATAATGCCAACGAGTTTTGTTTTGCAGCGGCAGTGATCATCTCAGCTCTTTTTTTTCGCCAGTATAAAAAGTATGAAGCAGAGGCTGAGAAACAAGAGATGATCGACAACTTTATCACTGATTACACTGATTAGGAGCACAGATTACACTGATTGAGTTGCTGATTACACTGATATAGAACACGGATTACACGGATTATATCAGGATTTACACGGATTCTTGTTGCAGTTTAAATAATTCCCTACTAGTAAACGGTTTTCGATTTAGCAACAGTTGCAATCGTAGAGGTGTAGGAATATTCGTTTGCGGGCAGGTGCTGGGTTCAATAGGCGGGGAAAAAACAGTCCCGCGACTGCGGGACTGAGACCTTTCTAATTCGTAAAAACCTTCCAGTTACATTGCCTTACAATCTTGAATATCAGAACCAACTACGGATGAACGCATTGTTCACGTTGGGATTACTTCTCAATTTTATCTTTCTCCTTCTCACTTTCATGCGTTGGCGAATCATTGCTGCGAACATCAATGGAATGAATAGTATGGTGAATGGTGGAATACCCAGGAAGGAGATCCACCTACCACCAAACATTCTGCGCATCGGTCTCTTTAAACGTTCGGCGATCAGGTACATACCGGGTACCATTAGCAAGGTCATAAAGAAGGCGAAGGCGAGACCGAAGATAATGGTCCAGGAAAGTGGCTTCCAGAATACTACGCTATCACCGCCGAAGAAGATATGAGGATTCAGCTCTGAGAATAATGTAATAAAGTTGATATTGAAGCCAATTGCGATAGGAAAGAATCCGAGAATGGCAGCCAACGCTGTTAGCAAAACAGGTATAATACGGGTTTTGCCGGCCTGTATGACTGCTTCCCTTGTTCTTAGACCGCGGGCTCTCAGTTCATCGGAGAATTCGATCACAAGGATACCGTTCTTTACCACAATACCTGCCAGGCCTACAATACCCACGCCTGTCATGACCACCGAGATGGTCATACCGGATATGGCAAAGCCAAACAATACACCAATGATACTGAAGAGAATTTCGGTTAGGATGATCACGGGTTTGCTAATAGAGTTGAATTGGAATACAAGGATCAAGAGGATCAACATCAACGCAACGACAAGGGCTTGTCCCAGGAAAGCGCCTGTTTCCTGTTGTTGTTTTCCTTCACCCGTTTGTGTGATCGTGACATTGTCGGGCTTCTTTTTGAAGTTGTCAATATCTGCTTTGAGCACCCTGTTTACGTCGGTTGGGGTATATCCCTCTCCTTCCAAAACATTCGAGGTGAGGGTGATCGCTCTTTTGTACTCCTTTCTTACGACACTACCCAAGGTGCTTGTGTAATCAACTTTTACGAGATTGATAATGGGCACACTCTTGAATCCACGGGCCATATCGAAGAAGCTCACTTTGGTGTTGAGGAGGTCAACCAACCTTTTTCTTTGCAGCTCGTTGTTGCGCAACTGGATCTTGTATTCATCGTTTCCTTCTTTGATCTTCGACACTTCTCTTCCGAATAAGGCGGTACGAATAGCCATCCCGATCTGTGCGGAAGATACACCTTCGGCGAGTGCTCTCTCCCTGTCGACCGTCAATGATATTTCAGGATTGGTAAGGTCAACATCCATTTTTAATTCTTCAACACCAGGCACATTGAGGGAGTCGAGATAGTTCTTCAAGTTGACTGCCGTACGAATGAGTGCATCAAAATCTTCACTCTTTACCTCGATGTTTACGGGCGGATCGGTGGGCGGACCATTCTTTTGCTTATCAACTGATAGTTCTGCACCGGGAATGCCTTTCACGACAGCCCGAATGGAATCGAGGTAGGGAGCCGTTGAAACGCCATGGCGCTTTTCATATTCTACAAAGGAAATCTGAATGCGTCCTCTTTCGGGTCTTGTGCTCCTGTCGCCACTTGTCGGGTCGGCAGCACCTACTGCCACATTCGAGATGACACTTTCCACGACCGGGTTTTCTTTACCATTTTCCATTCCCAATACTTTGTACACTCTCCCTTCCAATACCCTGGTTAAAGAATCAGTGTATTCGACGTCGGTACCGGCGGGTAATTTCATGTAGACGTAGATCTGGTTAGGATCGCCACTAGGGAAGAAAACGACCTTTGTTCTGCCCGTTGCACCAGCTATTGCAATTGCGACAATAGATAGAACCAATAAACCAAAGGTTGCTATCAAAAGGTAGACGGGTCTCCATCCATGTAGCGCCCAACGTAATGCTCTTTCATAACGATGCATAATACGTGGCAGAATGTTGTTCTGGAAGCCATGAATCAGATCATCGATGAAATACCTGTTGAGGACAACGAGAATGGCAAAGAAGATAATAAGGTTACCCAGGAATGTGGCACCTGCGAGGTCCAACATGAGACCACCGCCGATTGCAATCCACAATGCCGGTTTTCTAAATATGGCAGATTTGGCCGGCTTTTCTCCTTCGGGATGGTTCATGAAGTCCACGGCAAACACGGGGTTCATGATGAAGGCCACAATGAGTGACGCCGACAGAGTAAAGATCAACATCG
>DATDNL010000242.1:0-2650 GCA_036518315.1 Flavisolibacter sp.
ATGTGGATGGGAAGCTAACAGGTAGTACTAAATTTAGGGTGCGCTTACTGCCAGAGCCTTTTGCCACTGTTGGAGGATATATATCGGGAGCTTATATACCTGGGGAGGCTCTTCGTAAGCAAGCGGGTGTCGGCGTGTACGTAGCTAACTCGCCATTTGATATTAGGTACGAAGTAGTCGGTTTCACATTGGTGCTGCCCGGAGAGAAAGGAAAGCTGAATACCTTTGAATGCCAGGGTAACCTGTTTTCTGAAAAAGCTAAAGAATCTCTCCAGCAATATGCCAGGGCGGGCGACATCGTTACTATCGAAAATATTCGCGTTAAAGGTCCAAGGGGTGAGCAGATTAAGCTTCCAGCCTTGATGTATAACATCAAATAGAATTGCCTGGCTGATGTTATCGGTGTTATTAAACCAGTATGCTATGAAATCTCTCTTGATGTTCATTCTTCCGCTGCTAAGTTTCATCAACGTCGTTGCCCAGCCTAAAGCAGAGACTTTCTACCAGGCAATCAACGATAAGGTTTGCCCGTTTGCTTACAGGCAAATTATTTGGACACTGCCGGCATGCTGGTGACACCAATGTCTCGGTATAACTTCCATTCGCCATTAGGTTGCATCTCGTAGGTCACGACGTAGTTGCCCTTGTCGACAAATTTGTCTTTTACGTCCCTGATTTCATATGTGCCCGTTTCGATTAAAAATTGATTGTCACCTTTTAAGTCTGTGGTCACAAATTTCCAATGGTTTACTCCTGAACGGATCATGCCACCCCAGGCGGCAAGGATGTCTTTTCCTGAAATAGGTTCGCCGTTTGCCAATAAAATCTTTCCATCGGGCGCGTAATGAGAAGCCAGGCGCGCGGAGTCGCCACTTGCCAGTTGTTCTTCAAATTTGGCGTTAAGGCTGTCAATGAATGTCCTTGCTTTCTTCAGGTCGAAGCTGGCTGCGGCCACTTTCAGGTTGTCGTCTTTGGTTTTATTGCTGGAGTTGCAGGAGGCGAATGCAATGCTGGTCAAAAGGACCGCTAAAAGGAAATGATTCTTTTTCATACAGTTTGTTTTGGTGGAGGTTGATCTCTTAAGTTATAGATTTCTTCTGAATAAAACGTCGCTGAACCCTTAGCTCACAGAACTTATCTATTGTTCAAGAATTGTGGAGTTTATTACAAATGTCTAAAAGAGGGATAAAAATGAAGAAGCAAAGGGAAGCCAGGTCTTGTGCCTTGTAGTAAAATAAAAAAGGGCCAGAATAAAAATTCAGCCCCGTGTAAAATCCAATATCCTATGAAAAACCATTGCTAATGTATGGCCTCTGTTTCGCACTTGCAATAGAAGTGAATATCTTTTTTAAATGTTGATAACTAAAAAGAGCCGATCGTTTGGATTTGAAGAAGATTTGTATAGGGAAGATTAATAAAACGTCCACCTTTCCGAAACAAAAATCCCCTCAATCGGAGGGGATAATAATGTCAGGCAGTCGGTCGATCGGTTTGGTTAGTTTTCATTGGGGTGACGCCTGTGTTTTCATAAGTTGGATTTCAAACGGGCTCTTAGGATTCGGAATTAAAAAAAAGAAGTTGATCGATATCGGATTTTGCATTCGGTTTTTTAAAGGATTCGGACCTGGTTTTTCTTGGACTTAGGACTTAATTGGTTTTTCCTGGATATGGAATGATTGATTATGTATCAATCAACTTCTACCACAAAACTATACAGCAACAGCCTTGCGGAAAAGAGCAAAACAACCCTTTCTTCCGTTTACAGTTTTTACATGAATCATCGTAGACTTACGAATAAGGGGCTAGTACAGCCAATTTGTTTAAATAAATGAGCAATGTTCTCTTTGATGCTTAAACGGTTTTAATACAAGCTGTGACATAAGTCATAAGATCGTTATGGGTATCCATGTATTTTTATTACGATCTTATTTTCGATACTTGATATCCATAAACGAAAACCCACACGATTATGCAAACGACTCAAATTCAGCAGGAGTTACAGATTGACACTATTCAATTAAGGAAGGCCGCTATGGTCTTGCGGGCTATCAATCATCCTTTGAGACAACAAATGTTGAAGATCATACATCATGCGGGCAAAATGACAGTTACTGAATTGTACCACAAATTAACGCTCGAGCAATCAGTAACGTCCCAACACCTTGCCATTCTTCGCACGGTCGGACTAGTTGTTACGGAACGAAAAGCAAAGAACATCTTCTATTCAGTAAATTACCAGCGGCTTGATTTCGTTCACGCGATCACGGCCGACCTGGTTCGCGGATAAACTTACTTTCTCTTTTTGACATACGTGGCCTTTGCACATATGGTAATGGCGTCTCTCTGTTCTGAATCTTCCCAGCCAGGCCTGGCTTCTTCAAGGTAAATGGCCAGGTTGTTAATGGTAAGACCGATGTCGAGTTGCCTGCCTGCTTCTTCGTCTGGCGAGTTGCAAGTACAATTTTAAGGGAAGGGCCAACCCTACTGTACCGATACTTTTCGCAAAAGCCACAAACAGTTCGAGGTATAGTCGCAATCAGTTGTTTCCGGACGCCAACGTGTGTAAACGAATAGCATTAAAACGGACGCGCCTGTTCAAAACCTTGTAAAAGCACCACGAAAGCGCCAGGAAAGAATAGGATGTCCCATA
>DATDNL010000243.1:0-8091 GCA_036518315.1 Flavisolibacter sp.
AAATGAAATTGGTGGCTACAAACCAATTGCATTATGAAGAAGATTTTACTAGTAGCCACGCTGTTACTGAATTGCTCGTTGATGTTTGGACAGGTGATCGAAAAGGACCAAAGAATCCTCGGCGGTACAATCAATTTAGGCTATAACCATTCACAGGCGGATACGCTGATTTCGAGTAAGCCATCGCTAAAAGGCAGTAATCTTTATTTAAATCTTTCACCGTCCTTTGGCAAAGCCACCAGGAAAAACCTTGTTTTCGGCTACCTTGCTTCGCTTAATTATTCTCACAGCAATAGTGAAGACCTCCGTTCAAAGGAAACAGGGAAGAGTAATGGGTATGGCGTCGGCACAGGCGTGTTCTATGAAAAGTATTTCCCTTTAGGAAAATCGTTTTCTTTTTCGGGGATGCTGCCATTGCAGATATCTTATAATTCCTCCCAGAACAAAATATATGATAACGGCACACTAACAACTACCAGCACGAATAAGCATTACGGCGCAAGCATTAGTTTATATCCTTCGCTGAACTATTCATTGAATAACAAGTTTATGCTGCAGTTGACATTGAACAACTTTGCTTCCTTTGGATATGGCCGTTCGACGAGCCAAGTAGAGGGGCCGAATATAATTGCAAACAAACAAGGTTACTCCAATATAGGCTTCAATACGAGGGTAAACGAGCAAACGAGGCTATCAGACATGGGCTTCGCTTTCCGATACATCTTCTAAGGCTTTCACTTTTCGATTCATCACTCTGAACCAAAGGGGAGGGATGGTTGCAAGGAGCATCATTCCCGGGTAACCAGTGGGCATTTGGGGTGAGTTTTCATGGTGACGAAGTAACTGGTACTTACGGCTTGCCAAATAGTGATGATCGCTATGACGGCTTAGTTCAAAGAGCATAACGCGGCCAAGAATGTGGTTGCTATTCCAGCTATGCTCCGGCATGGCCCGTTGATATTTGCCTTCGGCTATTTGTTTGCGCTGCAAGCCATAGTGCTCGACGTAATTGACTGTTTCCAAAAGGAGAATGCCTTGCAGGGCAGCCGCTAAAAACAAGAGCGTGGTTTGCCAACCAAACAGGTAAAACACTATCGCGACAAAAGCCGCCTGGATGAAATGAAACTGCAGCATTTCGTTTTGAATAGAGAAAGCTTTATGGCCTTTTTTGCGGGCATCACGAATGGCAATTCGCCAGGCATCTAGATAGCCGAATAGGACTGTCCTAAAGTAGAAGACATACAGGCCCTCACCTAGTCTTGCGGATGCGGGATCTTCGGGTGTTCCTACTCTCTTATGGTGGCCTTTGTTATGCTCGATAAAGAAATGCATATACAAGGAGGACAACAATAATAGCTTCGCCAAAAGCAGTTCAAACCCTTTACTGCGGTGACCCAGTTCATGCCCTACATTGATCCCCATGACGCCGCAGAGCAAGCCCATCACCATTGTTTTGCCGACCATATCGACAGTGCTTTGATGCCCCTTGCTCATGATATACAAATACAGTCCAAGGGCAAAATATTGAAATGGCACGACGAGGTAAAGCAAGAGATCATAGGCCGTATTCTTCTTTGCCAATTCTTCCTCCGCCTGTGACAGGTTGCTCTCGTCCGGCCTCGTAAACAATTCTACCAACGGAATGATGATCCATGAATAAACAAGTGGAAGCCAAACAACAAGGCCGGAATCCAGGAAAGACATGATGGCACCATAGTATAATAGAAAAGGAGACAGGTATTTAAATACTCTTGCGCTCATGGCTCTATCCAAATCTAAATAAATAACGTGAGCGTTTTAACCTTTATTAACCGGGAGTTAACTCCAATTGTTAAACTCTTTGCTTTTTTTTAAGTCAGAAACGAAACTTTCCCGAGATGCTTTCCAATCAAATCAAGAACCAGCACCTGATGTGGCGCGCTGGTTTTGGTCCTGCTGCGGACCAGCTAACGCAATTAAAGAAGATCTCACCCAACCAGTTGTACAAAGCTTTGCAGAAAGCCTCTTCGAATAAGCCTGAATATCTCGATGCGACGGATGATTACTTAAAAGGATTGATGAAGGGATTCCAGGACGAAAACATGCGCAAAAAAGATCTAGATCCCCAGGAAAAGCGAAACGTGCAGCAGCAAACAAGGGAGGCGATCAAAAATCTGAACCTGTTATGGCTTAATAATATGGTGGACAGCGACCAGCAACTTCGGGAAAAGATGGCGTTCTTCTGGCATGGTCACTTTGCATCGAGAAACCTCAACGTTTTCTTTCAACAGCAATTACTTGACGTCATCCGCCAAAACGCGCTGGGT
Organism: Flavisolibacter sp.; assembly: GCA_036518315.1. Lineage (GTDB taxonomy): Bacteria > Bacteroidota > Bacteroidia > Chitinophagales > Chitinophagaceae > Flavisolibacter. The sequence goes on from DATDNL010000243.1 coordinate 2,307, forward strand.
AGCTTCAGAGACCTGCTGCACGAGGTATCGAAGAGCGCCGCCATGCTGAACTTTTTGAATGCGAACCAGAACAGGAAGGACCACCCCAATGAAAACTTTGCCCGCGAAGTGATGGAACTATTCACACTGGGCAGAGGAAACTACACGGAGCATGATATAAAAGAAGGGGCAAGGGCGTTTACCGGTTGGGGCGCCAATATCAAAGGAGAATTTGTCTTCAGAACTTTTACGCATGATGGCGGAAACAAAACCGTGCTGGGAAAGACAGGCAACTTCAATGGCGATGATGTACTTGATATTTTGCTGGAGCAGAAACAGACTTCTAAATACATCACTCAAAAAATCTATCGCTTCTTTGTGAATGAAGATGTAGACAAGAATAAAGTAGAATGGCTTGCCGACCGTTTTTATAAATCGGATTATGACATATCGAAACTGATGGAAGACATTTTTACTTCCGATTGGTTTTACGATGAAAAGAATATTGGCACCCGCATCAAATCTCCCATCGAGCTCCTGGCAGGCATCAGGCGCGTACTCCCGATGAAGTTGCAAAACGAAGAAGCACAACTCCTGGTTGAAAGGGTATTGGGCCAGGTATTATTCTATCCGCCGAATGTTGCCGGGTGGCCCGGAGGAAAGAACTGGATAGACAGTTCGACACTGATGATGCGCATGCGTTTACCACAGATGGTGAATGAAACCGACGAATTTAATGTGAAGCCGAAACCCGATGATGACCAGATGATGGGAAGAATGGATGATGAAAAGATGAAAACTTTCAAAGGCAACAAGGGGATGGTGAAAGTTGGTAAACCGATTAATGCTCAAATCTCATGGGATAACTATTTAAAGAATTTCGACTCGGTGCCACGTGAACAGATCATAGACGCTCTGACGGGTTCTTTGCTTCAAATAAAGCCAGCTTATCCCCTGGACTTGATAAACCATTACGCCGACGGGCAAAGCCGGGAGACTTTTATTAAGACGGGAACGATACAGATTATGAGTACGCCGGAATACCAGATGTGTTGAGAATGTGCCGATATCCCGATGTGCAAATATGCCGATGACAACTGTTAATCAATAAATACAACTCGATGTTACTTAAACGAAGAGAATTTTTACAGGTTGGATCGCTGGCAACAGCGTCGTTGTTTGTTCCGAAGTTTATGAAAGCCTTCGAGACCGGAACGATTGTTCCGCCCGGAAATAAAGTTGTGGTAGTACTCCAGTTGAGCGGGGGCAATGACGGTTTGAATACTGTGATTCCCGTTCGGAATGATATCTACTACCGGTCGCGACCGAAGCTAGGAATAGAAAAGTCTAAAGCATTGTCTATAACCGACGAAGTGGGCTTGCACCCGGAGCTAACTGCTTTCGCAGATGCTTTTAATAACGGTGATCTTGGGATCATGAACAGCGTGGGATACCCAAACCCGGATCGTTCACACTTCCGCAGTATGGATATCTGGCAAACGGCCAGTGCCAGTAACGAGTACATTTCTTCAGGCTGGATTGGACGGTATCTTGATGCTCAATGTAATGGATGCGGAAAGCCAACACAGGCTCTCGAGATTGATGATATTTTGAGCCTGGCATTGAAAGGGCAAGAAATGAACGGCCTCGCCTTCAAGGATCCAAGGCGATTGTTTGGAACAAGCAATGAAAAATTCTTTAAAGATGTTTCTGCACAGCACAGTGACCACGACGATGAAAAGCCAGTAGACTATCTCTACAAGACAATGGCAGAAACTTTATCATCTGCCGATTATATATTCAAGCAGTCGCAGGCGCATCCTTCGAAAGCAGACTACCCCAATACTAACCTGGGCAAGGATCTGAAAACGATTGCATCCCTGATTTATTCCGACATCAATACCAAGGTCTATTACGTTTCACTTGGCAGCTTCGACACTCACGTAAACCAGGAGCAGCAGCAACAAAAGTTGTTCAAGGAAATGAATGATGCAGTGGCTGCTTTCGTTAAGGACCTGAAATCAAATAACCGCTTTAACGATTTACTGATGTTCACCTTCTCCGAGTTTGGAAGAAGAGTTTCGCAGAACGCGAGCGGGGGTACTGATCATGGTACGGCGAACAATATGTTTTTATTGGGTGGTGGGTTGCAACAGAAGGGACTTATAAATGGTCTGCCAGACCTGAATGATTTGGATGAAGGCGATCTTAAGTACAAGGTTGACTTCAAGAATGTTTATGCCACTGTTCTGAACAAATGGCTCAATGCCGACGATGAAAAAATACTCGGTAAGAAATTCGATCAACTGAAGTTCATATAGCGTCTAATAACACCAAGCGAAAACCTCCCACGTCTGCGGGAGGTTTATTTTATTCGATATTCCGTTGAAAGGACCGCATGCAATTTGTCCCTTTCCCAATTTAGGGGGTTTGCAAGTATGTAATCTTTTATTGCAAAATATTCCTCATTGTTTCTTATCACGCGGTCATAGGATCGCGGTTGCCATTCAAAGCCTGAATACTCATTTACGTTACACCATTTTTTGACTGCGCCCTTATATTGGTTAACAATTGTCGAAATGGAACCAGCTATAGGTTTGCCATATTGATTGGTATTTTCGAATGAGAAAGAGTTGCCGTCGATTTCAATGACACAATGTATGTGGTTTGGCATAACGATGAATTCGTCAACATTGATATTGGGCCTTCTTTCTTGAATTTCCTGCAGTAGACATGAGGCTGCGTTTCCGATTTCCGAATAGCCCATGATGCCGTTCCTAATCTCTCCGAAATAACAGCCAAAGCTTTTTGTGCAGATCGTAATGAAATATGCGTTTGAGGATGAATAGTCAAAATCCCGAAGCCTTATATGTTTACGATTATACATGACGTAGGGACATGCCAACGGCATGTCCTAATGTTTTATTTGGAGGATTTGCCGTTGGCAACTCTCTACGGGTATCCTATGTTTCGGCATTGATCGATGGTGAATCCCGACGGTTTGATGCGATTCGGTACAAGACAAAGGCCATAAAGGCAAAAAAGGCAACGCCTAATAAAAAGTAGGGTACCTCACCCAGTGCTCCTGACATGTTGTCTTCGAGATTGATTGACTTCATCGCGCGCTCGAAGAAGACAGTCAGAATGGCCACGATCACACCAAACAAGGCACCTCCTGCGACTAACCCGGTGGCAAACAAGTTACCCTTTCCCAGGTCTTCTTCTTCAGGAGCGACTATAATCCCTTTCTTTTTCTCGCGTAGTTCAACCAGGCCTTTCACTGCGCCACCTATGAAAATGGGAAGCGTTGTTGAAAGTGGCAGATAGGTTCCAACTGCAAAAGACAAAGATTTAATTCCGCAGAGTTCTAGTGTAACAGCTATGAAAACGCCCACAAGTACAAACTGCCAGTCGAGGTTGAACGACAGAATTCCTTTGATCAGTGTGGCCATTAAGGTGCCCTGGGGGGCGGGATAACTGTTGGTGCCAATAGCGTGATGGATGCCCTGCTTCAACATTTCTGAAGTCGGAGTGTCCAATATTTTTACGGTTGCGCCGATGGCGATGGAAGAAACAATAGCACCCACAAACAAGGCCAGCTGCTGGTTGCGTGGAGTAGCGCCCACAATATAACCAGTCTTAAGATCCTGGGATGTGGCGCCCGCATTAGCGGCAGCGATACAGATCATTCCGCCAACGACGAGTGCCATTGGCTCATAGAAATGGCCGGTCCATTTAACGGCAATAAAGACAAGGCAGGTTCCCATCAGGGTGGCTATGGTCATTCCGCTGATCGGGTTGTTGGAAGAACCGATGATACCAACAATCCTTGAAGACACCGTAACGAAGAAAGCACCGAAAATGATTACCAATATTCCTAACAGTAATTTGCTGAAAACGTTGTCACCTGGCACCATTGGTAAAACCGTCATCAACAGGATCAATATCAAACTACCAATGCCGACGACTTTGATTGACAAGTCTCTTTCTGTCCGGGGCACCTTTCTTTCACTCAAATCTTCAACACCTGTCTTCTTCAAGGAACCGATACTGCCTTTGAAGGAAGAAATGATGGTCGGGATGGTCTTGATTAGCGTAATAAACCCACCTGCAGCAACTGCTCCGGCTCCAATTTGCCTTACGTAAGCTTTATAAATAGCATCGGACCAATCGGCGAAGTTGTGGTTTAACGGGTCCCAGCCAAAGCTGCCGCCTGCAGTGTTTACGTTTTTCAGGTAACCGATTTTTGCCAATTGTGTCGCAATCATATCTACGGGGACCAAAGAAGCAAGTAAGGGAATCATGACAAACCAGCTAAGTACACCACCTGCAACGAGTACGCCGGCGATGCGAGGCCCGATAATGTATCCAACACCAAGGTATTCAGGAGTGATCTCGCCACTTAGCTTGGCAGCAGGGAAAAAGCGATTGGTGCGGCTCGTTGCAAAAGAGGGAACGCCGGCAATAATGTGAAGCACCTTTTGCAGCGTAGCATATGCGGCGGCAAATCCCAGACCCATGAATGCAGTGCGTGCGAACTCACCTCCCCTCTCTCCTGCCTTGAGCACTGATGCACAGGCAGTGCCCTCAGGATAAGGTAGGTTACCATGTTCCTCTACTATGAGGGAGCGGCGAAGAGGGATCATCATCAAGGTTCCGAGAATACCACCGAAGATGGCCAATGTAAGTATCGTCCAATAGTTGAAGAAGTTAGCACTCGTTGGATCGCTTAAAAATAAAAAGCCGGGAAGCGTGAAGACTACACCGGCGGCAATGCTTTCACCTGCCGAACCAGTGGTCTGAATAATGTTATTCTCAAGAATGGTGGTCTTCAAAAGCTTACGTCCGAGCGTAATCGCAATAACCGCGATAGGGATAGAAGCTGAAACTGTAAGACCGGCCTTTAGTGCTAAATAGACAGTAGATGCGCCGAAGATGATGCCAAAGATTGCTCCTGTGAGAACCGATTTGATGGTAAACTCGGCCATGTTCGTTTCGGGGGCAATGAATGGTTTGAACTTCACTTTGCTTTCAGCCATATCAGTTGGTTTGGTAAATGCTAAATGTAGGAAGAATATAAAAAGGAGTTGAACTCATCCAACTCCTTTTTCCATATAAGAATAGTGTCGTTATGCCGAACCTGTCTTTTCCCGAACGATATCGTTTAGGAATTTGATCCTTGAATAGATCAAAATCCCTCCGATAAATGCAGCGATCACAAGTATCAGGAAGAACATCTTCTTGTCGTGGAAGTCATCCCAGAAGCCGGTCATCACACCGGCGACCTTTCCCCCAATTGAAGTAGAAAGGAACCATCCTCCCATCATCAGGGCCGTTAAGCGCGGAGGGGCAAGCTTAGACACAAATGATAAGCCGATCGGGCTTAAGAAGATTTCACTCACTGTAAATACTCCATATGTCAACCATAACCATAAAGGGGAAGCTTTATGCGTATAGATGGAAGGAACAGACATAATTGCGAAGACCATTACTAGTGCTGACAAGCCGGAAATGAACATTGCCATTCCGAACTTAGAAGCGGTCGTCGGCTCCTTTCCTCTTTTGCGTAAAAAGGAGAAGAAGGGAACGAAAATCAGTGTAAGTAGTACAATGAAGAGTGGGTTAATGGATTGGAACAATTCAGTATTGGTGAGTTTGGCCGTCCCATGAGGCCACTGCTCTTTAGGTACGTTGTTGAAGTAAGGGTCTGGGCCCATGACCTGTACAAGTTTGCTTCCTGTATCAATACGGTTTCCAGCCTGGGTAATACCATACACCTTGCTAGTGGTGTCGGGCTTGTCTCCTT
>DATDNL010000244.1:0-5849 GCA_036518315.1 Flavisolibacter sp.
TAGTTGAAAATAAGCACTCTAAAATTGGATTATCTTTGACGGCTCTGTCAAAATGGCTTCTAAAAATTTATAGCACCCTTTTTGACGAATCAACAAATTCAGTCAAAAACCAACACTTGCCTTGTTGGGTTTTGATTTAAATAAAGTTATTACTTAGTTATGGCGAGTATCCTCTCAAAATTCTTTGGCGGCAGCAAGTCTGAAAAGGACGTGAAGGCCATCCAGCCCCTTGTTAAAGAAGTTAACCAATTTTACGAGCAATATAGATCACTCAGCAACGATGAGCTTCGAAACAAAACAGTAGAGTTTCGTGCGCGTATAAGAGAACATCTTACACAGATAGATGATGCCATTGACCAAACGAATAAGAAAGCCGAAGAGCTCCCTTTCGACGACCTGGTTGGAAAGGATGCCATCTACCAGCAAGTTGACATCCTAAAGAAGGACCGTGACAAAGCAATTGAGGAGATCCTGAAAGAGATTCTTCCTGAAGCATTTGCTGTTGTAAAAGAGACCGCTAGGCGTTTCAAAGAAAACGCTGAATTGGCTTCTACTGCTACCCAGTTGGACAGGGACTTCAGTGTGAGCAAAGACTATATCCGTATCGAAGGTGACCAGGCGATTTATAAGAACACATGGACCGCTGCCGGTGGACTAATCACCTGGAACATGGTCCACTACGATGTCCAGTTAATCGGTGGTATCGTTTTACACCAGGGCAAGATCTCCGAAATGGCAACGGGTGAAGGTAAAACCCTCGTTTCTACCCTTCCGGCCTATTTAAACGCCTTAGCCGGAGAAGGCGTTCACATCGTAACTGTGAACGACTACCTCGCACGACGCGATAGCGAATGGAATGGCCCCATATTCGAATGGCTCGGCCTCCGCGTCGATTGCATCGATAAACATCAACCAAACAGCGAGGAAAGGCGCAATGCCTATATGGCCGATATTACCTACGGCACTAACAATGAATTCGGCTTTGACTACCTCCGCGATAACATGGTGCACTCGCCAGAAGAAATGGTGCAACGCAAACACCACTACGCCATGGTGGATGAGGTGGACTCTGTATTGATTGATGATGCGCGGACTCCTCTTATCATTTCTGGTCCTGTTCCCAAAGGTGACGATCAGCAATACCATATTTTGAAACCGCGCGTCCAGCAATTAGTGGAAGCGCAGGAAAGATCTGTTCGCCAGTTCTTGAACGAAGCAAAGAAAAGGTTTTCTGAAGGTGATGACGATCCAAAAAGCGGTGGTCTCTATTTATTCCGTGCCTTCCGTGGCCTCCCTAAATATGGTCCGCTGATCAAGTTCCTGAGCGAACCCGGTAATAAAGTGAAGTTGCAAAAGTCCGAGAACTATTACTTGCAGGACCAGGAACGCAACATGCATATCGTTGACGAGGAACTTTTGTTCCGAATCGACGAAAAGAACAAATCAGTAGACCTTACGGACAAAGGAATTGCGATGATCACTCGCGCTGGTGAGGATCCCGAATTCTTCGTACTTCCCGACATTGGTATAAAGCTCGATGAAATAGAAAAAAGTGAAAAACAGGCCGACGAGAAGCTCCAGGAGAAAGAAGCCGTTCTGAACGAATATGCTACAAAAGCAGACCGTATCCACTCGGTTCAGCAGTTGTTGAAAGCCTATTCACTCTTCGATAAGGATGTCGAATACGTCGTAATGGACGGTGCGGTCAAAATTGTCGACGAGCAAACGGGTCGTATTCTCGAAGGGCGTCGTTATAGTGACGGTTTGCACCAGGCAATTGAAGCAAAAGAGAATGTGAAGATCGAAGCTGCTACGCAAACCTACGCAACAGTAACACTGCAGAACTACTTCCGTATGTATCACAAGCTGGCTGGTATGACCGGTACAGCCGAAACGGAAGCTGCGGAATTATGGAGCATCTATAAACTGGATGTGGTCACTATCCCGACCAATATCCCTGTCGTCCGTCAAGACCAACAGGACCTTGTCTACAAAACAAGAAAGGAAAAATACAAATCAGTCATCGACGAAATAGAAGCACTGCGCAATGCAGGTCGCCCTGTACTCGTGGGTACTACCTCCGTCGAGGTGAGTGAATTATTAAGCCGTATGCTGCAGGCCAAGAAGATTCCTCACAATGTGTTGAACGCAAAACAACACGCACGTGAGGCACAGATAGTAGCGGAAGCAGGTTTAGCAGGTGCTATCACCATCGCCACCAACATGGCTGGTCGTGGTACCGATATTAAACTCGGGCCCGGTGTGAAAGAAGCCGGCGGACTTGCCATCATCGGTACAGAGCGCCACGAATCTCGCCGCGTCGACAGGCAGTTGCGCGGTCGTGCCGGTCGCCAGGGAGACCCCGGTACTTCCCAGTTCTATGTGTCTTTGGAAGATGACCTGATGCGCATGTTCGGTAGCGAACGTATCGCAGGCCTGATGGACCGTTTCGGATACAAGGAAGGTGAAGTGATCCAGCATAGCATGATCACCAAGTCAATCGAAAGAGCACAGAAGAAAGTTGAGGAAAACAACTTTGGAATACGTAAGCGGCTGTTGGAGTATGACGACGTAATGAACATGCAGCGTAATGCTGTTTACGATCGCCGTAACCACGCGCTGTTTGGTGAGCGCCTTGCTCTTGATATTGACAACGCGTTCTCAGTTACTGCTGAAGAATTAGCAAGTACTTATCGCGAGCAGGAAGATTACCAGGGCTTCCGTTTAGCTTGCATCGTAACCTTTGGCTTAGATACTAAAATTGATGAGCAGGACTTCCTGAAAAGGGATATTAACGCTCTCGCCGATGAAGTCTATGCAGAAGCCATCGCCAACTACCAGGCCCACAAAGAGCAGGTAAGCAAACAGGCAGTTCCAGTTTTCCGGAACATTCGCCTTACACAAGGTTCGCATATTGAAAACGTCGTGGTACCGTTCAGTGATGGACGCAAAGGCATCAATGTTTTGGTAAACCTCGATAAAACCGTTCAGACCAATGGCCAGGAGCTCTCCAATGCCATGGAGAGGAATATCACTCTTGCCATTATCGACGATGCGTGGAAGGAACACTTGCGCGCCATGGACGATCTGAAACAAAGCGTCCAAACCGCCTATCTTGAGCAGAAAGATCCATTAGTCATCTATAAGATGGAAGCTTACAATCTGTTCAAGAGAATGAGCAGTGAAGTAAACCGCGACATCGTCTCCTTCTTATGCCATGCACAACTGCCGGTACAGGAGGAACAAGCGCCTAAATTGCACGAGGGCCGTCAACAGAAGACCGACATGAGCAAGATGAAGGCCAACAAAGAAGCCGTTGATGCTGCCGGTCAGGACTATGCTGCCAACGAAAGGGACTATTACGATCCATCAGGTGACGTAGCTGTAAAACAGGAACCGGTGAAAGTAGGACCTAAGATTGGCCGTAACGACCCCTGCCCCTGTGGAAGCGGTAAAAAGTACAAACATTGCCACGGCAAAGATGCCTAAATTACAATTCAAACTAATAACTGAAAGCCTCCGACGTGGGGCTTTTTTGTTAACCTTAATTAACCGAATTTGATGGTAAGAACTTTTTCTTTTGAATCCCAAAGCGAAACAAATGAAACCAGCCACCAAAACCATCGCCTTCCTTATTTCCCTCGTCGCTTCAACAGCCATCTATTCGCAGTCACCGGGTCTGCAATTAAAGAAAGCAACCAACCACCCCATCCAATATCTAATTTCATTGCCTGCCGGCTGGTCGGCAAAATCCAGGTGGCCCATCGTAATTGTTGCATCGGATGCTGAAAAGCAATTCAGGAAAGATGCCGAACAATTTATTACAGCAAGGAAGTCCCTGCCTTTCATCATCATTACACCTTTCATCACCACCAACGGCTCCCAGGGACATGGCGATCCTTCGATCTACCCATACTCCAAATCAGTTTGGGATACAATTGATAAACTGACGATCTGTAAGTTCGATCTGGACGGACTACAGAGTATTATTAAAGACGTACAAAAAACCTATTCCGGGTCCGATAAGGTCTTCATAACCGGCTTCGAGGCAGGCGCACACCTAGTATGGGCAATGGTCTTCCACCATCCCGAACTTTTATACGCTGCAGCACCCGTTGCCGGTAATTATAGAAGTCGTTGTATGGAAACCAATGCCTTCTCAAACGATCCATCCCGGGCCCAAATACCTATACGAAGCTTTACCGGCTCCGAAGACAAGGACTTTGGAGTAAAGGGCAAGATCTACCAGCAATATCTCGACGCAAAAGCCCTCGCTCTGGCTCACGGATACAGGAATATTTCCGAAACGGAAGTGCAGGGAAAGGGTCACGTCCTATTACCCGACGAGGTGTTGGACAACTTCAATTCTGTTTGGAAATCCATAAAAAACTGATTTGCATTTCACGGTTCGCCTCTTTGCGGTAAATTAGTATCAGGAGCGAAAAATCCATGTTACCCATTAGCCTTATCCTCATCCTTGCTAATTGTCTTGTATCCTGGAAAGGATTCAACGATCGCAATTTCTACGAGCGTTATGAATTCAGTATAGAAAAGGTCAAGATCTACAAGCAATATTATCGCCTCGTTACGTCGGGCTTTCTTCACGTCAACTGGATGCACTTAATCTTCAACATGATTGCCCTTTACTTCTTCAGCAGTTCTGTTGAATTCTATTTTGGGCCTATCAATTTTCTCCTTATCTATTTCACGAGCATGGTCGGGGGTGACTTGCTTTCATTATTCATTCACCGGTATGATAGCAGTTACAGTTCTGTTGGTGCTTCCGGCGCCGTATCTGGTGTGATCTATGCGTCGATAGCGGTGTTTCCGGGAATGAAGATGGGATTCTTCTTTATTCCAATTAGCATACCTGCCTGGATATTCGGGTTGGGCTACGTAGCCTATTCCATCTATGGCATCCGGTCGAGAAGGGACAATGTGGGACACGAGTCGCATCTTGCAGGTGCTTTGATCGGGATGTTGCTTGCAGTAGCCATGTTCCCAGCAGCTTTAACCGAGAACTATCTGACCATCGGCGCTATTGGGCTGCCCAGCATTATCTTCATTTACATCATTCTGACCCGTCCACATGTTCTGTTGATCGACAACCAGTTCTTCAAAACTCAAAAAAAGTTCTATTCGGTCGACCACAGGTACAATGCCGAAAAGGTAGACAGGCAAATGGAGGTTGACAGGATCCTCGACAAGATCAATAAGAGAGGCATGAAGAGCCTCACACCAAAAGAAAAGGAGATCCTGGAACAATATTCAAAAACAGTGAGGTAGCCTTAAACTGTAATCTCTTTAGTGGCTTCTTTCATAAAAGGCCTCAGAAGATCAATTGGCACAGGGAATATCGTTGTTGAATTCTTTTCCGTTGCTATTTCTCTCAAAGTTTGAAGGTACCTGAGTGTTAATGCACTTGGCTGGTTGCTTAAAATTTCGGCGGCGTCCGCCAAACGTTGCGATGCCTGGAACTCACCTTCCGCGGCAATAACCTTCGAGCGACGCTCTCTTTCAGCCTCCGCTTGCTTAGCCATAGCCCTTTGCATCTCCTGCGGCAGGTCAATTTGCTTCACTTCCACGTTCGACACCTTAACTCCCCATGGCTCCGTATTGGCATCAATGATCTGTTGTAGTTTATGATTGATCTTCTCACGCTGTGAAAGCAAGTCATCCAGTTCGGATTGCCCTAACACACTTCTCAGCGTGGTTTGCGAGATCTGCGACGTAGCAGCGAGAAAATTTTCAACCTGCACAATAGCATTACGTGGATCAAGTACCCTAAAATAAACCACGGCGTTTACCTTGATGGAAACGTTATCCTGCGTGATCACATCTTGCGGCGG
>DATDNL010000245.1:0-2765 GCA_036518315.1 Flavisolibacter sp.
CGACAGCTGCATCAGACAGTAGCAAGCAGTTAATGGAACAGAAATTTGGTAATGAAGAGAAGTGGGCCCAAAGCACCAAGGCCCTGATGAATGAACTTGGATACAACAACTTTGGCGCATGGTCAGATAATGAAGTTCTTACAAAGCTGAAAAGCCAATATTCCACTCCTTTTTCGTATACGATTATCAAAAACTTTATGAGTGATTACGGAAAGAAGAGGGGGGGCACCTACCAGGCGTCTGGTCATACCGGATATCCCGATAACACGATTTTTGTTTTTGACAAAGAGTTTGAAGGTTTCTGTGATGAATATGCCAAAACACTCGTTGCAACCAAAGATGACAAGAACCTTTTCGGTTATTTTTCTGATAACGAAATGCCCTTTCAACGTTTATCGTTGGATAATTATCTTTCAAAAAAAGATACAACTGACGAGGGATACCTCGCTGCAAGAAAATGGCTTCAGCAAAAGAATATCGCTGTTAAAGATATTACCGATAAAGAACGTAATGAATTTCTTGGTGTAATGGCGGAACGCTATTATTCTATCGTTTCAAAAGCTATCAAGAAATATGACCCTAATCATCTTTATCTCGGAAGCAGGTTTCATTCATACGAGAAGAAAGTGCCCGAAGTTTTCAAAGCGGCCGGCAAATACGTAGATGTTATAGCGGTGAACTATTATCGTGAGTGGACGCCATTGAAAGAAGACCTTACCAATTGGGAAGCGTGGAGTGGCAAGCCTTTCATTATTACTGAGTGGTATACGAAAGGTGAGGACAGTGGTATGCCTAACTATTCTGGAGCAGGATGGATTGTACGCACGCAAAAAGACCGGGGCCTGTTCTATCAAAATTTCACGTTGGCTTTGTTGGAATCTAGAAACTGTGTAGGATTTCACTGGTTCAAGTACCAGGACAACGATCCTTCCAATTTAAAAACAGATCCTTCAAACAGGGATGCGAATAAAGGAATTGTAAAACTGGATTATACCGTGTATAAAGACCTTGCGGACAAAATGAAGGAGCTAAACAAAAATGTCTATTCTTTGGTTGATTTTTTTGATTCGCGTAACAAACAAGTATCCGGCCAAAAAATGAGTAAGTAAATGAAGAGGGTAAAATTTATTTTTTCTATCGTAACGATGCTGCCTTTTGTCGTTGGTGCACAATCCACGCCACTTTATAAGGATAAAAATGCACCCATTGAAAAACGGATTGACGATTTGCTCAAACGGATGACGCTCGAAGAAAAGATCCTTCAAACCAATCAATGGACCTACGGTAAGAACGCCAATATCAACAATATCGAAGCAAGTAAGAAAGCGGTTCGTCCTGAAATTGGTTCTTTGATCTATCGTAGCACCAACCCTGTTTTCAGGAACGATATTATGCGCAAGGCAATGGAGGAATCAAGGTTAGGAATTCCTATCCTAATGGGATTTGATGTCATACATGGTTACAGAACTATTTTCCCGATTCCTCTCGCGCAGGCTTGTTCGTGGAACCCTTCTTTAGTGAGGCAGGCTTGCGCCGTTGCCGCAAAAGAATCGAAGTTGTCGGGTGTGGATTGGACTTTTTCTCCAATGGTTGATGTGGCTCGTGATGCCCGGTGGGGAAGAGTGGCTGAGGGGTATGGAGAGGATCCTTATACCAACGCGATATTTGCAGTGGCGGCTGTAAAAGGATACCAGGGCGAAAAGCTGTCTGATCCTTATTCTATTGCTGCCTGTCTCAAACATTATATAGGCTACAGTTTATCCGAAGGTGGCAGAGACTATCACTATGCTGATGTGTCGCCTCAAACACTTTGGGAGACGTTTATTCCACCTTATCAAGCGGGTGTTGAAGCCGGTGCGGCAACCCTCATGAGTGCCTTCAACGATATTAGTGGTATTCCCGCATCTGCAAATCATTACACGCTAACTGAAATTTTAAAACAACGCTGGAAGCACAATGGGTTTGTTGTGTCGGACTGGGGGTCTATTGATAACCTAATAGCGCAAGGGTATGCCGCAGATAGAAAAGATGCCGCGCTGAAGTCATTTACGGCGGGAGTGGAAATGGACATGGTAGATAACGTCTACGTCGAGAACCTACAGCAGTTGATAAAGGAGAATAAGATTTCAATGGACAAATTAGACGATGCGGTAGGAAGGATTTTGCGGGTAAAGTTCATGCTTGGGTTGTTTGATAAACCTTATGTTGAAGAACTGCCCGAAAAAGACCGGTACTATCAACCCAAAGGTTTAGCTGTTGCGGCTAAACTTGCAGAAGAATCAATGGTATTGCTGAAAAATAATAATCACACTTTACCTCTTTCATCTGCTATCAAACATATTGCGTTGGTTGGTCCCATGGTCAAAGACAGCGTTAACCTGATGGGATCATGGGAAGGACAGGGAACTCCGGAATCAGTGGAGACATTGTATGAAGGTTTTGAAAAAGAGTTTAAAAACAAAGTTGTATTGCATTATGCCAAAGGTTGCGATTTTGATGGAACGGACCAATCGGGATTTAGTGAAGCCATTGCGGCTGCGCAACAATCAGATGTGATTATTGTATGCATCGGTGAGATGAAAAAATGGAGTGGAGAAAACGCCTCACGATCAACGATTGCTTTACCATCGATACAGGAACAGCTCGTTAGCGCATTAAAGAAAACCGGTAAACCAATTGCCTTAGTACTGTCGAATGGTCGTCCAGTTGAACTTGGTAGCCTTGACAGTTTATCAGATGCGATTTTAGAAATATGGCAGCCCGGT